>JAUUZQ010000008.1 GCA_030589895.1 Bacteroidales bacterium | reverse complement strand
ATGAGATCTCCCTTAAGGGTCGTTAAAGATTATGACGTTGATAGGCTCTAGGTGTAAAGGCAGTAATGTCAAAGCCGAGGAGTACTAATTGCCCGTGAGCTTTCTTAGAAGTTAATTAAAAAATTTTCCAATATGTCAATCTTATTGATTCCACTTTTGTAATCCCGAGTAGGTATCGGGGAAAGTGGATAATGATTTTAGGTGATTGTAGCGATGAGGAACCACCTCTTACCTTTCCGAACAGAGAAGTTAAGCTCATCAGCGCCGATGGTACTGCATTTGTGGGAGAGTAGGTCGTTGCCTATCTTTTAAATCCTGTCCTGATTTATCGGGACAGGATTTTTTATTAAATCTTCATGGGGCTGAACATCAGCTAATTCCTTTCAAAAATACAAATCCATATATCTATCCTTTATAACTTTACAATCTTTCTTCACAAGAGAGCGTTACCTTTGTGTTATATACGGTGAAACTGAAAATTACTTACATATTATTTTTTATCCTTGTAGCTTCTGGAACGGTCACAGCTCAGGTAATTGATACTACCATGAGAATCAATGCCTGGAAACTGATGCATAACTACTCCAGATTTGAGGATACAGAAATGGATACTACCCTGTTTGGACTGCACCAGGAGTTCAATCCTCTCTATAAATATGGAGACTATTATGAGCAGATTGGTATCCTTGGACATGCTGTGCAGAACCTGAACTTCTTTGAACGTCCCGGTACTACAAATTTTCTCTTTGGATCTGGCATGTATCCCTACCTTTCAACTCCTGATAGAACCGTTTTTTATAATACAAGAACTCCTTACACAGAGTTGATCTATAGTAATATGCTTGGCACTCAGGCCAATGAAGAGTCGGTGCGATTTATGCATACACAGAATATGGACCCTTTTTCAAATATTGGAATTGAGTTTGAACTGCTCTCAGGAAAAGAATTCTATTTCAACGAACGCTCACGCGCAAGCCGTATCACCCTATTCGGAAACAGGACAAAAGATAAGTATTCTGCTTTTGGCTCCTTTCATTACAATAGCTTTAATAATGAGGAGAATGGAGGACTAGAGGAAGCTGACTCATTTCTACAAAATAGCCTGGTGGACAAAAGGGCTTATCCTGTGAACTTAAATTATGCATCATCAGGATATAAAAACATCCAACTATTTTATACTCAGAAGTTTACTATAGATGAAAAGATAGTTAATACCGACACACTGGGCATTACTACAAGCACAGGCAGAAATCTAACCTTTAATCATCTGATACAGATAGAGCGAAATACGAGGTTCTACGAGGATGATGTGGATCAGACAAGCTTGCCTTCCATTTATGATAATTTCTATTATTTACATGATGAGGTGAAAGATTCTGTCGTACAGGATAAAATTGCGAATACCTTTCAGTTGATACTGGGCGATCCATATACAGATAAATTATCAGCCAGAATTTATGCCGGACATGAGTTTATGCGCTATGGACAGATGACACCTGATATATATCCGTATTTTACTGGATATGATACTCTTAGCAGGGATCCTCTTGTAATGGATTCAATCTTCAGGGATACCATCACAGGTTCCTTTGAGAATAAATATTTTAATGAATTATTCCTTGGCTTTCACCTGGCAGGTCCACCCGAAAATGATTGGTACTGGAATATCGATGGTAAATACTATGTAGCAGGATACTATCGTAATAATTTTGTTATTAATGCGACATTTTCAAGGGCGCTTACAGATAGCTTACGCCTTGGTTTAAGGGGTGGGATAGAGAATCGGAATGTTAGTTATTACCATAATCACTACTCCTCCTCATTTTTTCAATGGAACAATGATTTTCAAGGATCACAAATTATAAAGGGTGAGGCATTTTTAACCAATCCTGGACGTAAATTCGATGCTTCCATAACACTCGGTATGCTTACAAATTATTTATATTGGGATGAGAACGCACTACCGGTTCAATACAATCCTGTAATGTATATCGTGTCAGCTGTTCTGAACAAGCGATTTACGGTTTCCGGATTCAATTCCGATCATAAAATATTGTTACAGTATACTACTTCTGATGACATTCTTCACCTCCCCCTGGCAAGTTGGAAAACATCAAACTATTGGGAGCAGAATCTATTTAAAGATGTACTTATAACCCAGTTTGGGTTTGATCTCTATATAAATACACCCTACCTTGGGAATGCTTACATGCCGGCAACAGGTGTATTTTACCTGCAAAATGATCAGGAAATTGGCGGATATCCATTTTTGGATGCCTTTTTCTCAGTTCGATTGAAAAGGTTTAGGTTATTTGTCTCCTATAACAATGTTCTTTCGGGACTGGTCAGCAATAACTACTTTACATTGTCCGATTACCCGATCAAACCAAGATATCTCAGGTTTGGACTGGCATGGACTTTTTATGATTAAAAATCTGTTATAAAACATTTCGGCACGTTATTTGTTAATACAAGTCGATGCGAATCAATAATTTATTCGCTATGGAAATGAAAATAATAAAGAAAATTGTAGTAATTCTTGCGCTGATCCTGACACCAGTGTTTTTTGATGGTTGTGGAGAAAGTGCTAACAAGAGTTCTGAGTTTTCACAAGACCGTGAGAATAATCATACGCTCTCTGATTTTGAGCAGATTCAGGAAAGAGGTAAACTGGTAGTTGTGACGGATTATAACTCCACCAGTTATTTTATATATCGCGGACAGCCAATGGGATACCAGTACCAGATGCTTCAGGAACTGGCCAATTTTCTTGACCTTCGTCTGGAAGTTAAGGTGAGCAATGATCTGGAGGAAAGTTTCAATAATCTGAATCAGGGTAACATCGATCTGATTGCAATAAACTTAACGGTGACAGCTGATAGAAAAGAGAAGGTAACCTTTACATATCCGCATACACAAACAAGGCAGGTACTGGTACAGAGAATGCCTGAGAACTATAAGAATATGCACCAGTCTCAGTTAGATGATTCTCTTGTGAGAAATCAACTGGATCTTGCAGAGAAGAGTGTATATGTTCAGAAAGGATCTGTTTATGCAGCGCGTTTGAAAAGTCTTTCCAATGAAATTGGAGCAGATATAAACATTATTCAGGTACCTGTTGAATCTGAGCAGTTGATTCAAATGGTTGCCCGTGGCGAAATTGACTACACAGTAACAGATGAAAATGTCGCTAAGGTGAATAAGTCATATTTCCCTTACCTTGATGTGGCTACAGCTATATCTTTTAAGCAGAACCTGGCCTGGGCGGTTAGGAAAGGCTCCACTGAGCTAAAAACGGAGATTGATACCTGGCTTGAAGATTTTAAATCAACAAGAAGGTATGCAGTTATCTATAATAAATACTTCGAAAATCAACATTCAGTATCTATAGTGAAGAGCGACTATTATGCGCTGGGAAGTGGTAAGATAAGCAAGTATGACGATGTTATTAAGCGGGAGAGTGAAAGAATTGGCTGGGATTGGAGATTGGTGTCATCAATGGTTTATCAGGAATCAAGGTTTAATCCAAATGCAGAATCCTGGGCCGGTGCTTTTGGATTGATGCAATTGATGCCTGGTACAGCGAGTAGGTTTGGCGTTGGAAGAAACTCTTCACCTGAATCACAAATACGTGCCGGAGTTAGTTTTATTAAGTGGCTGGATAATAGATTTGATGATGAGATTCCAGACTTTTCCGAGAGAACAAAGTTTGTGCTGGCTTCATATAACGTTGGCAAAGGTCATGTTGATGATGCACGCAGGCTTGCAAAGAAATATGGTGATAATCCGGATATATGGGATGACAATGTGGAAATCTGGCTATTGAATAAATCGCAGCCTAACTACTACCGTGATCCTGTGGTAAAATATGGATATGCCAGAGGCGTAGAGACTTACAACTATGTTAAGCAGGTTATAGATCGTTATGAGCACTATAAAAATATCATAGATTCTGATATTGTAGCTACTGTTCAATCAATGCCATAAACTCACTTAAGATCATTGCCGTTGCCCCCCAAATAATATCTTCATCTAATTTGATATAGGGTGTCAATATGTCATATCCATGGCGATGCAAGTTTCCTTTATAACGGTTTCCCGGATCTGTTAATTCATCAAGGGAGGGAGTCAGAAGATATTGCACTTCGGTACTGTCGGGATTGAAAATTGGTCGCTCGGAAACCCAGGCAATATAGGGAAATACACAAAAATTACTTACCGGTATAAATAGTGGAGTCAATTTACCCACGACCTTTATAACTTCTGAGGGAACTCCGGTCTCCTCGATGGTCTCCCGAATTGCTGTCTCCCGGAGATCAATGTCTTTTTCTTCATACATACCTCCGGGAAAACTGATCTGTCCGCTATGTGGACCGTCATATTCATTTCTTTTCATGAAGAGGGTATGAACTGACTCGGCTTCTGGGTATAGAAGAATTAGAACGGCAGCTGAGCGACAATTATCATCGTGTTTGTACGCTGTCCTCATTTCCGGTGCCATCTTCTGTTGTGCCTGCTCTCCAGGTAATGGTCCACGCAGGAGTTCCTCCAGTATTTCCTTATTTATTCGACTGATCATTAGGTAATGAGAAAAAAAAGTAAGATTTTTGATTAAAACAAAGATAGCTGATGATAGTTCATTTCAAACGAATCATTCTTTTTTTACTGCTTATTGGTATTGCCTTTTCTTCATTTGCTCAAGAAGGAGGTAGTACTGTATATACTGAAGCAGACAGTCTTCAGGATGTTCAGTTGAAGGAGATGAGGCAGCAGATAAATGCTCTTAATTATTCAATCAGGAAGAATCGTGGGGAACAGCAGATTATCACTGATTCACTGGTGATTTTCAATGAGGAGCAAACGGCTAAGATATTATCGCTTAGAGAAAAATCAGAAATACTGAAGAGAGAGCTTGTCGAAGCATCAGAACTTATAGAGCAGACCGATATAAAACTTAGTGAAAGCAGACAGAAAATCAGTCGGCTGATCTTCATTACAGGACCTTTGCTACTGTTTATCACCATTGCTGTTTCAATGGTCCTTTATCTGATTATTGTCAGGAACAGGAAGAGCGCAGATATTAAAATGAATGCACTGCGCAAGTATGCACTCCAAGGCATGGAAGAGGTGCGCGAGGATTATGTAAAGGAGATCAAACGCAGATTGAAGAAACTTACTTCGAAGTTAAAAGGAACAGGGAAGAAGCAGAAAAGTAAAAAGGTAAAAGGCAAAAGTAAAAAGTGAGCAATTAAAAGTGCTTACTCATGAAGGAAAAATGAAAGTTTTCTGATACTTCGGGGAATTTGTTTCCTACTCAAAAACAACTCCAAATACGTAATGCAGAATAAATAACTTTGCGAAACTCTGCGTATTAGCGCCAGCGACTCCTTATATACTCTGCGGTAAAATACAAAACTCTAATTAAACCGAATAGCCCTCTCCGGTGATATTCTCGAAATAATCATGGAAGGTATCAGCAGGAAAAGGAATGTAATGAACAAGGTTCCTGCATTTAGGGCAAGAATATGCATCAGGTTAATATTGATCGGTACTGTATCAAGGTAATATGATGATGGATCAAGACTGATAATGTTGAATTGTTGTTGTAAGAGACAGAGTGCCAATCCGATTACATTTCCCCAGAATAATCCTTTTAGCGCCAGATAGCCCGATTGGTATATGAATATTTTTCTAATGGAGGCATTTACAGTACCCAATGCTTTAAGTATTCCGATCATATTTGTTCTTTCAAGAATAAGGATCAACAATCCGGAGATCATGTTGAAGCCCGCAACAATAACCATCAACAGGATAATGATGATCACATTCATATCCTGAAGCTTAAGCCAGTCAAAAATCTGGTTGTATCTCTCTTGTATTGGCACTGCTTTCAATCTTGAATCATTGTCAAGGAAATCCATGGATATTGCCTCCCTGACTTTTTCTGTGGCTATCATCGCATCATGAATGTCATGAAGCATCACTTCATAGCCACTTACCTGGTTGACAGTCCAGTTGTTCAGGCGTTGTACATGTTTGATGTCTGCATAAATATATAACTGATCAAATTCAACCAGGCTGGTCCTGTATATTCCAGCAATGGTAAACTTTCTGGCCCTCGGAGGATCCTGGATAAAATACATATTGAAGCTATCATCTACCTTTAAGCCAAGCATTAATGAAATTGATTCTGAAATAAGAATATTGTTTGTTCTTATTGAGTCATTTATCCTGATCGGTACTCCATCTATTAAACTTTCATCAATAAATGACCAGTCGTAATCCGGACCAACACCTTTCAATACAGCTCCCTGGATATTCTCTTCTGTCTTTATAATTCCTGCCTTAATTGAAAAACTCTGCACATGTCTCACCTCATCCATTTTAGCAATCTGCTGCATGGAAGTCAGATTTTTTGGGATCGGTGATGTTTCGTAGGAGGAGTTGGAGTCCAGGTTCACAACCTGAATGTGTGAACCAAATCCTATGACTTTGTTGGAGATCTCATCCTTGAAACCGGTTACGATTGACACAGCCACTATCATCACAGCTAATCCCAATGCAATACCAAATGTGGCTATACCAACAATGGATCTGGAAAATGATTTCTTGTCACCCCTGACTCCAATAATTCTTTTAGCTATGAAAAGTTCTGTATTCAATAGGAGATAATTTGTAGCTCAAAAATAGTTAACTTTTTCGGATAATAAATCCTATAAATTGCAGCAAGAAAATATATGAGAGAAAATCTTAGTTACTTTGCGCCACATGTCAAATTCAAAGTACACTCTCAATCTTCTTTTCCTATCTTTGTTATACAATAAAAGATTCATTTATGCACTATCTATCTCTTTTCTCACTTTTTTTAATGATCTCTGCTTGTTCGGGTTCAACTTCTGAAACCCTAACTGGTGCAGACCAGATGAAGAAATATCTCCCACTTCTTGAAGGAAAGAATGTGGCTATAGTTGCAAACCACACATCACTTGTAAATGGAGCTCACCTGGTTGATACTTTAATATTCCATGGTATTGCTATTAAAAAAGTCTTTGCTCCTGAACATGGTTTTCGTGGCAAGGCTGATGCCGGTGCATATGTGAAGAATGAGATTGATGTTAGAACAGGTATACCGATTGTATCATTATATGGTAAACATAAACAGCCTTCTTCTGAGGATATTGAGGGGATTGATATTGTAGTCTTTGATATACAGGATGTTGGAGTCAGATTTTACACCTATATTTCTACACTTCATTATGTGATGGAGTCATGTGCAGAGCATGATATCCCCCTGGTGGTTTTAGACAGACCAAACCCAAATGGAGGGTATGTGGATGGACCAGTGCTGGATCCGGCGTTTAGATCGTTTGTTGGAATGCATTCCATTCCAGTAGTACACGGTTTAACTATTGGAGAACTGGCAAAGATGATCAATGGAGAGGCTTGGTTGAAAGATGATATCACATGTGATCTTATCGTTATCCCCTGTGTAAATTATTTTCATGATAAACCTTATTCACTTCCTGTAAAACCATCTCCGAACCTGCCAAATGATCATGCTATTCTCTTATATCCATCAACCTGCTTTTTTGAGGGGACAGTTGTTAGTGAGGGGAGAGGAACCTTGATGCCATTTGAGATATATGGGCACCCTGATCTGAAGGGAGATTTTTCCTTTACACCCATTGGCATTGAGGGAATGTCGCTTTACCCGAAACTGAAAGGTCAGCTTTGCTTTGGAGAAGATTTGCGTTCGTTTGAACCTGAAGATGGCTGGAATCAAATATTTCTGAACTGGCTATTGGATTCATATAAGCAGTATCCCGATAAGAAAAATTTCTTTATTCCGCATTTTGATATGCTTGCAGGTACAAATACCTTGAGAGAGCAGATTGAAAATGGATTAACAGAAGAGGAGATCAGAAGATCATGGGAACCGGGGCTGGATGTGTATAGATCAATGCGCTTTCAGTATTTATTGTATAAATAGATAAATTCCAACATTCAGAATGTCAGCTATTTAAATACAATTAATTACGTAATTTTTTTCTGATTTTAGATTTGACTAAGAGTTTAAGCGACCAGGATAAGCTTTTAGTGCTTCTCCCAATGTCTCCACCGCTTTTTCCAGATCCTCTTTCTTCAACACATAAGCAATGCGCACTTCTTGTTTTCCAAGTCCCGGGGTAGAATAAAATCCACTGGCGGGAGCCATCATTACGGTTTGATTATTGTATTCAAACTCACTCAGAATCCACTCGGAAAAAATATCAGTATCATCAACCGGAAGGTGAACCACAGTGTAAAAAGCTCCACCGGGGGTAGGACATTTTACACCCGGAAGTTTATTGAGTGCATCCACCAGGTAATCTCTTCTCTCCATATATTCATTGTATACCTCCTCGAAATAAATATCCGGAGTTTCCAGTGCTGCCTCACCGGCAATTTGTCCGAATGAGGGTGGACTGAGTCGGGCTTGTGCGAATTTCATCGCTGTATCCAGTACAGCCCTGTTTTTTGTTACCAAAGCTCCAACCCTTGCGCCGCACATGCTATATCGTTTAGACACAGAGTCCATCATAATAACATGTTCTTCGAGTCCTTCCATATACATTGCTGAAAAATGCGCATGACCATCATAGCAGAATTCCCGGTACACCTCATCTGAGAATAGATAGAGATCGTGCTTCTTTACGATTTCTCCCAGCTGACGCAGTTCCTCTTCTGAATACAAGTAGCCTGTAGGATTATTCGGATTGCAGATAATAATGGCCCTTGTTTTGGGAGTAATTACTTTTTCGAATTCTTTAATCGGAGGCAGAGCAAATCCGCTATCTATCCCTGAAGTAATAGGAACAACCTTTACTCCGGCTGCTGTGGAAAATCCATTATAGTTTGCGTAGAATGGCTCTGGAACAATTACCTCTTCACCTGGATTTACAGTCGACATAAGTGCAAAAGAGATAGCTTCTGAACCGCCCGTAGTAACCATTATCTCTGTGTGATCCACATTGATATTAATCCCCTGGTAGTATTGAGCCAGTTTTCGGCGATAGCTTTCATTTCCTGCAGAGTGACTGTACTCAATAACTTCATCCTTCAGGTTTTTAATGGCATTGAGAGCCACATCAGGAGTTTTGATATCAGGCTGACCGATATTCAGGTGGTAGACTTTCCTTCCTTTTCTTTTTGCTTCTTCAGAAAAAGGAACCAGCTTGCGAATGGGTGAGGCCGGCATTGCCTTGCCTTTAGTAGATATACCTGGCATATTATTTATGTGTTAATTTATATTAATGCGACAATGTGATAATGCGACAATGCGACAATGCGACAATGTGACAATGTGATAATGCAACAATGCGATAATGTAACGATGGATCCATATTAATTAAAAATTCATAATTGTTTAGATGGGGCATGCCTCTTCTTCCACCAAAACACATGGTATCTTCTCTCCCGATAACTATCGGGACCCCTCTTCATCCTTCACGATCTCCTCATCCTTTACGATCTCCTCACCCTTCACGACCTTCCCCTTAATAAACAGCTTATTGGGTGAATTCGCTGCACTGGAATAGACTATTATTGATTTCATAAATGAACCAGCCAGTGCTGTATTATACTTCACTTCTATCTCACCCTCTTTTCCTGATTCAATGGGTTCTTTTGGCCACGATGGAACGGTACATCCACAGGTAGACCTAACTTTATTTATAACAATAGGACCTTCCCCCAGATTTTTAAAAACAAATTTATAGCTTCCATCACTATCTATAAGAATATCTTCGTAATCATGGCTTGTTTCAGTAAAATATATTTCTTGTCCGGATACCTTAGCCTGATTCTCACTTTTATTTACACACGAACTTAAGAGTATAACAGAGATTAACAGCAATAGAAGATTTTTCATAGCTCGAAATATTTTACAATGTAAAATTAGCAGAAAATAGATGAAAACGAGTTAAATTGTTGAACTGTTTCTCGGCATGCTTATCCCATCCTCCCGATAGCAATTGGATTAAGGAGGGGTGCCCATCGCAGATGGATGAGGTGCTTAATACATATTCTCCACATTCCAAACAAACGCCCTGATTCCCACACTTTTATTCACCTCATCCATGCGTTTTGCTGCATCTAAAACGAGCTGAACTTTATCATCATCAATAATAGCAAGGCGAGCAGTGTTTTGCTCGGGCCATGTATGTGTGTTCATATGTGGATCTCCGGTTTCAGTCCCGCGACCGGTTAAATCTGTCCAGCGCGTAAATCCACGAATTTCAAGTTGTTCAAACATATACTCCACCTTTTCGGTGTGTGCCTGGTTATATACTATGAATATTGCTTTCATTTTTTGTGTCTTGTGTTCTGTATTCTGTGTTCTGTGTTCTGTGTCGAGGATTCTGAAAACCCCGAACTTTTACACTGCGTTCATAAATTCATATTCTGCAATCTCTTTCCTGCTATCACTTTTCCTGACGAATAACTGGTATATCACTGGTATAAGAATCAGCGTAACAAATGTTGAAAAAATCAGGCCTCCAATTACTGCAATACCCATCGGACTCCAGATCTCTGATCCGTCGCCTGTGCTTAATGCAAGTGGTAACATTCCGAGTATTGTAGTAAGTGATGTCATTAACACTGGTCTCAATCTTGATTTACCGGAAAGGATGATCGCCTCCTTCAGTTCGTGTCCACGATCCCTCATGAGGTTGATATAATCCACGAGGACGATTGCGTTTTTCACCACAATACCAATCAGCATAACTCCTCCTACCATTGAAATTGTACTCAATGTAATTCCTGTTATTAAATGAGCTAAGATAACTCCTGAAAAAGCAAATGGAATAGAGAACATGATGATGAGTGGCATTTTAAATGACTCGAATTGTGAAGCCATTACAATGTATACCAGAGCAATACACAGCAGAAGAAGTAGCATCATATCTTCCATTGTTTCTTTCATATCTTCCACTGCACCTCCCGATTCAACATATACATTGGATGGTATATCCATATTTCCGATTATTCTGTCAATTTCTGCTGAGATCACATTAAGCGGCACCTTATAGGGTGTAGCGGTAACGTTTACAATACGCTGCTTGCCCTTGTGCTCAATATTTGGAGGCACCCAGAATTCCACGACATCAGCAACCTCTTGCAGACGGATCGATTGTCCCTGTTGGTTGGTAAGCAGTATGTTCATAATATCTGAAATTGAATTTCTCTGATCCTCATCATAACGAATAACAATGTCATATTCATTTCCTGATTCCCGGTACTTCCTCATAAACGGACCTTCAAGTCTGTTTCGAACAGCATTGGCAATTGTATAGGTGTTGAGACCATGTATTGCCATCTTCTCCCGGTTAGGGATGATCTGAAGTTCAGGCTTGATCGGGTCTCTGCTTACTGCAACATTTGTAGCACCATTAACCAGCCTTAGGCTATCGGCAAGCTCCTCTGCTACCAGTGAAGTACTCGTAAAGTCATAGCCATAGATTTCCACCGCAATATTGTTACTCATCATGGGACCCATTCCTCCATTTGGAGTCACAGTATAAGTTGCAATTTCGGGAATGGTTCCAAGGAAATCCCTCAAATTATCGCAGATCTCCCATACATCCCGATCTCTCTCTTCCTGGTTGACCAGGATTCCCGACACATTGATAATATGGGTGCCTGATTCAGAAAACAGAGACATGATCCCCCCCTGATCATCTGCCCCTGCAGAAGTACTAAGCAGATTGATCTCCGGATAGTTTTCTGTCAGAAAAACATCAATTTTTCTGGCAATTTTGCTGGACTCATCTACCCGTGTACCGGTTGGGAGCTCTATTTTTGCAGAGAACTGACCTTCATCAGCTTCAGGGAAGAGTTCGAATCCGATATTTTTCACAAGAAAAAATGAACCAATGAGGATTACAATAGCACTTATAATAACCAACCATTTAACTTTCAGTGCTTTGCGAAGTGCTCTCCCGTACATTTCATTCATCGAATCCAGGAACTTGTCGATTGTGTTGCTATAGCTGAATCTCCCAGTTTTTTTAGGTTTATTACGCAACTTCAATAACTTGGAAGCAAGCATTGGAGTGAGTGTAATTGCTGCAAGAGTTGAGGTTGCTACTGTAATAGAAACCACGAAACCAAGTTGCTTAAAAAGCATTCCTGTGAGTCCGGATATCATGGTAAGAGGAAGGAAAACAGCAAGTACTGTTAAGGTTGTTACAATAACAGCAAGCCATACCTCATTAGTTGCATAGATAGCTGCTTCCCTCGGTCGTGCCCCTTTTTCCACATGTTTGGTGATGTTTTCCAGTACAACTATTGCATCATCAACCACCATACCAATGGCTATGGAGAGTGACGAAAGTGAAATAATATTGATTGAGTTTCCTGATATAAACAGATATACGAATGCAACTATTAATGCAATTGGAATAGTAAGGATAATGATGAAGGTAGCTCTCCATCTTCCGAGGAAAAACAGCACCACCAGTACTACAAATATTCCTGCAAACATCAATGACCTGGTAAGATTATCAATGGATCCGCGAATAAAATCTGATGAATCGAAAAACAGTGTTAACTGTACATCAGGTGGAAGTGTTTTCAGGAGACCAGGCATCATTTTCTTTACATCCTCAGAAATTTTTACAGTATTGGCACCTGACTGTTTTTGTACAACAATCCTCAGACCTGTTCTTCCATTGATCTTTTCGTCAAAGGTTATATCTCTAATAGTATCCTTTACAGTTGCGATATCGCTCAGGTATATTGTTTGTCCGTTAAAACTGGCCAATACAATATTTTTTATCTCATCGCTTTCAGCAAATTCTCCTTTTACGCGAATTGGGTAATCCATCATACCCATTTCAATATTTCCGGCCGGGAGGTTCATGTTTTCCGCATTGAGAATGGCAGCAACCATCTCAACAGAAAGGTTGTAGCCTTCCATTTTCTTTGGATCTATGTTTATTTGTATTTCCCTTCCCGGAGCACCGTTCATTCCTACTGCACCAATACCCTCGATACGGTTGAGCGGATTGATAATTTTTTCTTCAAGAATTTGTTCCAGTGCCGCATAGCTTTCTTCAGCGGTAACTGCATAGTAAAGGATGGGCATCATTGATGAATTGAACTTGAAGATGGAAGGTTTTGAAACCTCCTCCGGCAGATATGGCTCAATGAAGTTCATAGCGTCCCGAATCTCATTTGTCGCCTCATCAAGATCCTTCCCAAACTCAAATTCCAGGGTAACCACTGACATATTATCTCTCGATACCGATGAGACTTCTTTCAGATCACTTACTGTATTCAGTCTGTTTTCAATCAGATTGGTTACGTTTATCTCAATATCAGAGGCACTTGCTCCTTCATAAATTGTCATTACCGAAATTGCAGGAAATTCAAGCTCCGGATAAAAGTCAATTGCTAGCTGCTTAAGGGAATAGCCACCTAATACTACTACCGCTATGAATAACATAATGGTGGTTACCGGCCTTTTTACAGCATTTCCGTATATACTCATGGTTCAGTTATTTTCAATTATTACTCACTAATCACTTCTATTTTGTCTCCGTCCATGAGATTAACATGTCCGGCAAGAATCAGCTCGTCACCTTCATTTAAATCGTCAGTGAGTAGTTCCAGCTTATCATCCAGTCGCTCTCCTATTTGCACCATCACCTTTTTACTGACTCCATTCTCATGGATAAATACATATCTGTTGTTGGTGCCTGGCTGTTTTAGTACTGCGATAGACGGAACCAACAATGCAACTCTGTCACCTAATTCCTGTGTAACAGTGCCATACATTCCTGGCCGAAGCTTTAAATCCGGGTTGTCCAAACGCAGCTCAACTGTAAATGTACGTGTGCCTGCATTGATGGTAGGATGGATACGATATATCTCTGCTTCAAATAGTTCGTTAGGATAAACTTCAGTCTCAATAGTAGCAATTTGCCCCACCTTAATTAAGGGTAGCAGACGTTCTGAAAGATTAATGTACACTTTTAACACATCCATTTTTACCATACTAACAATGGCCGCTTTCCCAACAGGAGTATTTGGAGCAGGTGAAAATAGTTCACCTGAATTGAAATATTTTCCGCTTATGACACCACTGTAAGGTGCACGTAATTCGGTATTTTCCTCCAGACTCTTTAACATTACCTTTGATACCTGAACTTGTGTAAGCAACTGATCGTAGGCTTGTTGGGTTATTGATCCATAATTAAGCAGTGTGTCCATTCTGGCAAGGTCTTTTTTTAGTCCTTCATATTGAACCCTGGATTGTAAAAGCTGGGTTTTATCCATTTGGACAAGTAACTGGTTCTTTTTCACCTTGTCGTTTACATCTACCTTGATGGATCTGATTTTTCCTGCGATACCGGGAGCAAGATAGGTCTCTTCCTGTGCCACCATTGTGGCTGTTACTTCTGCCGTTCTTTTAATGGTTTGAAATTCCAGGGGCACAACTTTAACAGGATGAATTATTTCAAGTGTGTCTGCTGTTTGTTCTGTTTCAGCTTCAGCATTGGGCTTTTCCTTGCATGAAAACATGCTCAATGCCACGATGATGGATATGGAAAACAGTAGTACTTTTTTCATTGTATATGGTTTTATAAATTGCTTAGATTGTTCATTAATTTCTCTAATTGTATTCTTGCGTTCATTACTTCGAACATGGCGCTGAGGTATGAACTTTGTGCGTCGAGGAAACTACTGTTTGATTGTGTCACCTCCATGCTTGAAGCCATGCCATTCTGGAATTTTCTCTGATAGCTTTTCAAAACATTTTCTGCCACTTCAACACTTTCCATCTGTGTAGCGTAATTTTCTATACTGCTCTCCAGATTATACTTTAGTTGCCGGTTTTGCAATTCCAGTTGATCTGCCATGATTTCAGCATTTCTTTCCGACATTTCATATTCTATCCTAGCCTGGTCGACTTGCGCTTTTCTTTTTCCACTTGAGAATATGGGAATTTGTAGGGATAGTCCCGCTAAGTGATTTGGAGTCATGTCAAAACCAGAAGTCAGAATTTTTTGATTATAATTATAGAATCCCACCATATTAGGCGCAAAATTCCATTTCTGCATGTCCCACAGTTTTTTATTGATTTCTGATTGTGCAGCCACCATCTGGTAAGTAATATTTGCTTCTTTATCGAAGTCTTTCATTAAGAGGTCAATAGCTGCCATTTCACTGAAGAGAACCTCAAGATCATCGGTGAGGGTAATGTCACTTCCTGCCGGTACACCCAGTGTGAATCTCAACATATTATAGTTCAACTCAAGTCCTCGCTTCATGGAACGTTTGGCGTTCTCAAGCCGGTTTACTGTTACTTTAAACTGGTCTACATCTGTTTTTTCAGCCATTCCGGATTCGAACATCTTTTCGGTTTGCTGCATTATAGATTTCAGATTCGTAAGATTTCCTTCAATAAATTCCAGGGACATTTCGGTGATAAGCACCAGGTAGTACGCGTTGATAACAGCTTCCTTGGTACTTACTTCACTATTGTCTAATGCCATCCCTGCAATTTTTTTAGCGAGTTTGGCAGTTTGAATTCCTGTAATATATTGTCCGCTGAAGATCAGTTGTGAAACCTGGAATTTTGCGGTAAACTGGTCTGACATTAATATGGTAGATGCCGGGAACATATTCTGGATTTCCCGATCAAAATAGGATCCTGCGAAATGAGTATTCAAATCGATTGGGGTGATACCTGTAAACTGTGGTTGAGATAAGGTGGAAGTCATCGCATCACTTATCATTTGATCAGTCACCGTAAAGTCTCCTCCCCCAAATGAAAATTCCAATTCATAGCCAAAGTAGGTCATGTAATCTACGGCAATATCAGCCTGTGGTAATCCCTGACTGATTGCTTCCCAAATGACTGCCTCGGATTTTTCAAGATCCTGACGGGAATTTTTCAGCATCTTGTTATTCTCAGTAGCATATTTGATGGCTTCCCCGAGGTTTAATACCAGGCCCGGAGTTATATCCTGGGCAAGCATCCAACTTCCCGGTATTGCAGCCAAAGCAATTATTAACCCTATTTTTTTTATATTTTTCATCTCTTATTTTATCTTAAATCATTATCACATTGTTACATTGTTACATTGTCGCATTGTTGCATTGTCGCATTATCACATTAATACCTAAAAGGTCCTTGTTCTTCAATTAGTCCCCTCCCCTTATCAGTTGAGATACCAATAAGATATGGGATGATTATATTATTAAATAGTTCACCACGGTGATATCCTTCAAGCGTAAATTTGCTATCGGGACTAAATAGATTGAACAGTTCATGTAGCGTTAAATTCACAATCTCGATATTAAAATCTGACCTGAATATCTCTTGTTTTAATCCTGCGCTTAGAATTTTCCTGGTCATTGTATGATCCCGTAAATCTCCTTTATCCTGTAACTGTTTGAAAATGTGGGAGTGATATTTTTTTATATCCTGAAAAAACAGTGGATTTACCTGTTTCATCATACTGATCATCTCATTTAGAAGCTTGAACAGTGCCACGACGATATTTTCAGAATTCTCAATAATCTCAATGGCCTGTTTGTGCTGTTGTATCCGAAAATAGGTAATCACTTCATATAGTAGGGCGTCCTTGTCTTTAAAAGTTTCATATATGGTTCGCTTGGATATTCCCATATCCTCAGCAAGCGCGTCCATGGTGATGCTTCTGATGCCATATTTTGCAAACAGCGCTCCAGCTTCCGTAATAATTCGTTCCTGCAATTCCATTCCTTATTAAATTGGATGCAATAATATGAAAACTATTTTAGTTTTCTAAGTTTTCCCGGATAAAATTTATGAAAAATCGGCGAATGGCAGGAAAAAGTCGGTGAGAGGGGGATCGCATTATCGCATTAAAAAAGCAGTTTTCGACATTTTTTACCTAATTTTGCGTCCAATTTTAAAGATATATATAACAGCCTGAATCCAATTTTACAATGGAAATTCCTACTAAATATAACCCTGCTCTTGTTGAAGACAAGTGGTACGCATACTGGATGGAGAATGATTTTTTTTCCAGTACTCCTGATGATCGTGAGCCTTATACCATTGTGATTCCTCCGCCAAATGTTACAGGAGTCCTGCACATGGGTCACATGCTCAATAATACATTGCAGGATGTTTTGATCCGAAGAGCCAGAATGATGGGGAAAAATGCCCTTTGGGTACCAGGAACAGATCATGCATCTATTGCTACTGAAGCAAGGGTAGTTGCCATGTTGAAAGAGAAAGGGATTGATAAAAATGATCTCACGCGACCTGAATTCCTCGAACATGCATGGGAATGGAAGGAAAAACACGGTGGTATTATATTGGAGCAGCTGAAGAAATTGGGGGCTAGCTGCGACTGGAGCAGAACGAAATTCACGATGGACGATGATATGTCGGAGAGCGTGCTTCGTGTATTTGTGGATCTTCATAAAAAGGGCCATGTATACAGGGGTGTGAGAATGGTGAATTGGGATCCCCAGGCGCAGACAGCTGTTTCTGATGAGGAGGTGATCCACAAGGAGTTGCAGTCGAAACTATACTATATAAGATACCAGGTCGAGGGAGAGGATGATTTTATTACCATTGCCACCACACGACCTGAAACTATTCTTGGAGATACTGCAGTTTGTGTTCATCCTGAAGATGAGAGATATAAGAAGTTTCATGGGAAGAAGGTGCTCGTGCCACTGATAAACCGTCCGGTGCCAATTATTATTGATGAATATGTTGACAGGGAATTTGGGACGGGTGCCTTGAAGATCACTCCGGCACACGATATCAACGACTATGAATTAGGATTGAAGCATAATCTCTTATCTATAGATATTTTTAATCCTGATGGAACATTGAATGAGGCAGCGGAAATTCTGATCGGTGAAGACAGGTTCAAGGCTAAAGAGCTAATCGTTCCTATGCTGGATGATGCAAAAAACCTGGTGAAAGTTGAGGATTATCTGAATAAGGTTGGTTTTTCTGAAAGAACGAATGCCGTAATAGAACCAAAGTTATCCTTGCAGTGGTTTCTGAATATGAAGGAACTTGCATCTCCTGCACTGGAGACTGTTCTCAATGATACAGTCCGACTGCAACCCGCAAAGTTCAAGAATGTATACCGTCACTGGATGGAAAATGTGAAGGATTGGTGTATCTCCCGTCAGTTATGGTGGGGACAACGGATACCAGCATTTTTCTATGGAGATAATCCCGGACCAAATGATTATGTTGTGGCAATGACCGTTGAAGAAGCACTTGAACTTGCAAAGAAGAAGACAGGGAACAAGACACTGACAGTGAACGATTTGAAACAGGATGAAGATGTCCTGGATACATGGTTTTCATCATGGTTATGGCCAATCTCGGTGTTTGATGGAATCAGGAATCCTGACAATGAAGATATTAAATACTATTATCCAACCAATGACCTGGTAACAGCACCGGAGATATTGTTTTTCTGGGTGGCACGAATGATTATAGCCGGGTATGAGTACAGGGGAGAGAGGCCTTTTAATAATGTATATCTTACTGGAATTGTAAGGGATAGTCAGAGGAGAAAAATGTCTAAATCTCTTGGAAATTCTCCTGACCCCATCGAATTAATGAAGAAGTATAGTGCTGATGGTGTGCGCGTGGGGATGCTATTCTGTTCACCTGCGGGAAATGACCTTCTTTTTGAAGAAACATTGACAGAGCAGGGACGTAATTTCAGTAATAAGATATGGAATGCCTTCAGACTTACACAGAACTGGGAAGTGGATGATAATATTGATCAGCCGGAAGCATCTGTAAAGGCAATTGAATGGTTCGATGCTTTTATAAATAAATCTTTGAAAGAGATTGAGGAGCAGTTTAAGAAATATAGAATTTCTGATGCCCTGATGATTGTTTATAAACTATTCTGGGACGAATTTTCTTCCTGGTACCTGGAGGTGATCAAACCTGCATATCAGAAGCCTATCGACAGAAAAACATATGAATCCACACTCGATTTCTTTGAGAAATTATTGAAGATCTTGCATCCCTTTATGCCTTTTATAACTGAGGAACTCTGGCACTACATACGCGATCGTGAAGAAGGTGCGAGCATTATGATCTCAGCCATGCCTGTTGAGGGAGAATATAATGAGGTACTGATGAAGGATTTTAGCAATGTCTCAGCAGTTATAACCCAGATCAGAAGTATCAGAAAAGAGAAAAGTATCTCACAACAGGAGAGCTTTGAACTCTTTGTAAGGAATAGTAAGATTGGTGAATATCCCGAAGCATTTGTATCTGTCATTAAAAAGATGGGGAATATATCCGAAGTGATCCTTACAGAGGATAAAATTGAGAACGCAGGCTCATTTATGGTAAAAAATGTGGAGTATTATCTGCCTCTCGGTTCTCTTGTGAATGTTGAAGAGGAAATCGAAAAGCTTGAGAAAGAGCTTGACTATTCACGTGGATTTTTGAATAGTATTATGAAGAAGCTAGGCAACGAAAGGTTTGTAAACAATGCTCCGGAAAGTGTTGTGGCTTCAGAGAAGAAGAAGCTGGCTGATACTGAAACGAAAATCTCAGCCCTGGAAGAACAGATTGCTACGTTGAAATCTTAATTTACAGGTTAAAATTGTAGTGACTTGGGATATAGATATGTTGCTCCTGAGCTTAGGGGTTAAGTCTCCTAATCGACCAATCTTCTTTTCTGGAATTCCGTTTATACTCAATCCTGTCATGCAGCCGATTCTCCCTTCCCTGCCAGAACTCAATATTTTCAGGAATGAGAACATACCCACCCCAATGTGATGGTCTGGGAATGACACTATGCTTTTTGTAGGCTTTGTTCACAGCAGCATATTGAACCTCCAGGGTATATCGATCTTTGACCGGCTCACTCTGTTCTGAGGCCCAGGCTCCGAGCTGATTGTTGCGTGGCCTTGCGGCATGGTAATGGTCAGATTCTTTTTCCGGGAGTTTTTCTACGACCCCTTCTATCCGTACCTGCTGCTCAAGTTCGGGCCAATAGACACTCAATGCTGCATAGTTATTTTCATTAAGATTGCGGCCCTTACGGCTATTGTAATTGGTGTAGAAGAGAAATCCCCTGTCCTCAAACCCTTTCAACAGAACAATTCTCGATGAGACTTTTCCATTCTCATCAGAAGTGGCCAGCGTCATTGCAGTCGGTTCGGGCATATCTACATTGAAAGCCTCCTTCAGCCATTTTTCAAAAAGGTCCATAGGATTTCCCGGAAGATTAGCTTCCTCCAATTTCGATTTACCATAATCATTTCTGATATTAAGGGGGTCTGACATAAGATACCTGTTTTGGTAATTAACAGGATTTGAGGAGTTTTGTTCGAATAACTTAGAAATCTGCCTTCAGACTCAGGTCAAGGCTTTTTATTTGGTGGGTAAGTGCACCTACAGAGATAAAATCTACACCACACTCTGCATATATGCGAATGGTATCAAAAGTAATCCCACCTGAAGATTCTGTTTCAAATTTCCCGTCTATTAGTTGAACAGCCTCGCGTGTTAGCTCCGGTGAAAAATTATCGAGCATGATTCGGTTTACTCCGCCCGTTTTTATTACTGCCTCAATATCTTCCAGACTTCTTGTTTCAACTTCAATCTGCAGATCCAGCTTATTTTTCCTGAGGTATTCCCCGGTACGCATAATGGCCTTCTCTATGCCTCCTGCAAAATCAATATGGTTGTCCTTTATCAACACCATATCATAGAGACCTGTTCTGTGATTTACACCGCCACCAATGGCAACTGCCTCTTTTTCAAGATGTCTGAATCCGGGAGTCGTCTTGCGCGTATCCAGAATTTTTGTATTTGTTCCTTCGAGTAAACTGACATATTTTCTGGTTTGGGTGGCAATCCCACTCATGCGCTGCATCACATTCAGCATTAATCGCTCTGTCTGCAATATCGACCTGACACTTCCATTTACAGTGAGAACAATATCTCCTACCTTAATATCAGCACCATCATTAATAAAAATGTTACACTTTAAATGCTTGTCAAATCTTTTGAAAATTCTTACGGCCATATCTACGCCGGCAATTACACCATTCTCTTTTACAAGAAGCCTGGCTGTACCTGAAGCAGTTTCGGGGATTGTACTTAAAGTGGTATGATCTCCCTCGCCAATATCTTCTTTGAACCACAGGTCAATCAGTGAATCAGGATCCCAATCATTCAGCATACTATCAAACTTTTTCAATGGTTAAATTATAGATGAGATTTTCCTTCCCCTGGTTCATGAAATAGATGTTCACCCTAAAAGTGTTTTTCTTCGATTTAAGTTCTCCTATTCCATATTTGGATCCCTGCTTTGTACCTTCATAAGTAACAGTAAATGAAGAGGGTGGGTTCTTTTTAAAAAACTCCTGCAGCAATCTTGTTGCTTGATTTTTACTGACCATCTGAATATTATCCAGTAGCTTAATCTCCAGGTTTGGGTGCAGGTGATTTGACAGTTTTTTTGCATCACCATTTTCAAAAGCAGTAACAATCTCCTTTGAGATAGTCTGAGCAGTGAGAACAGGTGTAACTGCAAAAAGTAGAAAGAGAAATATTATATTTCGTTTTATCATTATATAAAATTGCTTAAAACTTTTGGTCAGGTTTTTGCTGAATAAAAACCTATTTAAACTAAGTTTGTATATTAAGCGCAACAATCAGACCAAATAGTGCTGGGTGCAAGTTAAAAAAAATCGCTTTATAAACTGAAGGATATGCGGATTACACTCATCCTGATCGGAAAAACGAAGAGTAATTATCTCCGGGAGGGTATCGATGAATACATAGGAAGAGTGAAGCGATATGTGCCATTTACTGTCTTGGTAATCCCGGATTTAAAACATGGAAAGAAAGTAGACACCAGGCTGATTAAGAAAAAGGAGGGGGAGCAAATCTTGCAGAAGATAAAATCCGACGACTATGTTATTCTGCTTGATGAGAGAGGAAAACAATACTCTTCTGAGAAATTTGCAGCTCATATCTCAGCATTGGAAGGACGGACCGGGAGCGTGGCTTTTGTGGTAGGGGGTGCTTATGGTTTCTCTGAAGATGTGTATACAAGAGCATCCGAGGAGTTTTCTCTATCAAAAATGACATTTTCGCATCAAATGGTAAGGTTGATTTTTACAGAGCAGCTTTACAGGGCCTATTCAATATTGAATGGTGAGCCCTATCATCATAAATAGATTAAGTTATGAGCAAACAGTAAGCTCTTTCTGAAATACAAATGCCAGATCAATGACTAATAATATTCTAAATGATACCGCAAGAGCCAGAATGAAAATTTATGCACTGGTCTCACTAGTAGTTTTTATACTCTTCACAACTGCTCTTTTTCTTCTTCAGAGAAACTTCCTGAATGAAACATATAATGAAAAAGATATAGATAGATTTGAAAGAGTTCTCCACGAAAAAGAGAGTGTGATAGAAGATGAGTTTATTCAGCTTCTTGAGAAATTCAAGGAGGAAGATCCGAAAATTGTATTGAACGATCGTTCGTCTGATTATCAAAATTTAGCTGAAGAAAAGGGCATCTATATTTTCTACTTTGAAAAAGGGGAAATGATTTATTGGTCAGATCATACTGTTCCAATCAGACCGGTTTGGAATCGCAGATTAAACAGACCTTTTATTGAACTTCAAAGTGCTTCCTATGTTTCGGTCAATGCTACTACTGAGGATGGTATTCTTCTGGGTCTGATTTTGATAAAAAAGAGCTATCCGTATGAAAATGAGTACCTCTCAAATTCATTTCAGGATGATTTTAAGGTCAGTTCAGATATTGTTGTTACAAACCAACATGGTGATCACCTGTATAGAATTGACAATAGCCGGGGAGAGTTTCTCTTTTCTTTGGATGTCAGTGAAAATCCCAGGAAAAATCTGCAGAACATTACCCTCGCACTTATCTCCCTTTTTATAGCTGTAATTGCATTGTTCAGCTTTTTGTACTGGGCTATCTATTCCCGGGAATCAAGTTCAGGGAGAAGTACATGGTTAATCTCAAGTATTGCTATTATTATACTTTTGTTTATTTCGATCTTCTATTTTGAATTCCCCGGTATTATATTTCTCTCAAGCCTGTTTCAGCCTGATCTGTTTGCAAATCTCACCTTTTCTTCTCTTGGAAATCTCTGGGCATTTGTACTGATTGTTTTAATGCAGGTACTGCTTTTTTACAAGTTTTTTGACAGATCAGGTCGTATTTCAACGAAATTGCATCAAGCCCTGTCCATTGTGCTACTCCTGGTTGCATCTTTCTGGTTTATTATTCTGCACCATATTTTGAGCGTGCTGGTGCTTGATTCAAAGATTTCCTTTGAAGCATTCAAGCTTAATTCTCTTGATCTCTACACTTTCATTGGATTGTTTATTCTTGCAATGGGCTTCGTCTCCTTAAGTATGATTTTTGATAAGGCGATCTCCTATTACAAGTATTCCAGGCCAATTCATCAATATCTGGTGGTTATATTGACAGTTATAATTGTCCAGACGCCCTTTTTCTTCTCAGAAACCTTACATATTGAGCTGGCTACCCCTCTGTTTTATCTTCTTTTTGCAGGTGCAATATTATATATAAGGAGGCTTGGGATAAGTCGAATCAGTTTCTCAAGTTTTTTCTTCCCGATCCTGTTTTTCGCCCTTTTCTCCACCCTGGAACTTCAGAAACATTCTTCAATGAAAACTGAGAGTCAGAAAGAAATAGAGTTGGTGAAACATTCGTCAGAGAGGGATGTGGTGGCTGAAATGCTATTTAGTGAAATGTCTGAAACATTAAAAAGTGACAGCATTTTAATGAGCAGACTCTCGTTTACAAACTTAAATATAGATCAGGTTTACGAGTATCTGCAAAGAAATTATTTTTCAGGATACTGGACAAAATATGATCTGCAAATAACACTTTGTCGACCTTCAGATAGTGTATTTGTAGAGTCTCCGGTGGATGAATGGTTTCATTGTTACACATTCTTTGAAGACCTTATTATTGTTGAAGGGATGGAGGTGCCTCAATCGGAGTTCTATTTCTTAAATAATCTGAATGCCAGGATATCCTACCTTGCAAAAATTTCATTTCTTCTGAATGAGGAAGAGATGTCCTTGTTTATTGAGCTCGATTCAAAAATTATTTCTGAGGAGCTTGGTTATCCTGAACTTTTGCTGGAGCGGGAATCCAGTATCTCTCAGCCATTTTCGTATGCAAGGTATAACAAAGGTCGATTGGTTACCAGTGGAGGTGAGTTTGATTATAGATTAACTCCTGATTTCTATACTGAAAAGAAGGCCACGTTTGAAAAGACCCGTCACAGTGGATACAAGCACAGCATCTTAAATATTGATGCAGACAATATTGTTATTGTGAGCTCACCGGTTGTTTCATTGGTCGATAAATTAATTTCATTGTCCTATATTTTTGCCTTCTATTTCATTTTGTTGACGCTTTCCTATCTGGCAATTTCGGCGCCCAAATTAAAATCGACGCTGATCTGGAACTTTAAAAATAAGATTCAGTATTCCATGGTAGGGATACTCTTTCTGACATTTGTTTTTATCTGTGCGGGCACGATCTATTTTATTGTAGAGCAATACCAGACAAAGCACCACAATAACCTGGAGAATACAATGCGTTCTGTATACATTGAGCTGGTACATAAAGTGGAATATGAAGAAGATCTCAGGAACTGGAGTTCAGATAGTTATTATAATTTGAATGAACTGCTGCGGAAGTTTTCAAATGTTTTCTATACTGATATAAATATGTATGATGAAGAGGGCTTCCTGCTCGCTTCTTCCCGCTTCGAGATCTTTAACCAGCAGCTACTGAGTATTCGAATGGACAGGGATGCTTATGAAAAGCTGGACAGAGATAATTATTCTGCTTATATACACACTGAGAAAATTGGGAAGCTGAGCTATCAATCGGCATATATTCCTCTTCTGAACAGTGAAAATCAGTTTCTTGCCTATTTGAATTTGCCCTACTTCACACAGCCTGAAATATTGGCAAAGGAGGTAACAAATCTGGTGGTGGCGATATTGAATATTTATGTCATCCTTCTATTATTGATCCTCTTTCTGAGTGTATTTCTGGCAGACAGAATTACGCAGCCACTGAGAGTGATTCAAAACAGAATCGCACATTTAAGCTTTAGTAAAAAGAATGAAAAGATCATTTATCAGGGCAGAGATGAGATCCATGGCCTGGTGGAAGAGTATAACTTCATGGTAGATGAATTGAGTCGCAGTGCTGAACTACTGGCCCAGTCGGAGCGGGAGACTGCCTGGCGTGAAATGGCCAAACAGATTGCACATGAGATCAAGAATCCATTGACACCAATGAAGTTGAATGTCCAGCATCTGATGAGGATGGTCTCTGAGGGTGATGAAAATATTGAAGAGCAGATTGAAAAGATGAGCCATGCATTAATTGAGCAGATCGATTCGCTCACTTCAATTGCCAATGAGTTCTCAGATTTCGCAAAGATGCCCAAGGCCATGAATCAGAGGATTGATCTAATAGCCAAACTTGAGAATACGGTTCAGCTATTTCAGAACAATGAGACAGCTAAAGTGATCTTAAAAATTGGGAAGCATGAGAAGATTAATGTGTTTGGAGATAAGGAGCAGATGCAAAGACTGGTTATCAATCTGGTTAAGAATGCCATCCAGTCTATCCCTGAGAAAAGGAAGGGGATTGTTGAGATTAAGCTTGAGCTTACAGATGACGGGAATGCTTTGCTAAGTGTAAGTGATAATGGGAAGGGGATACCTGATGCGATCCGGTATAAACTTTTTCAGCCCAATTTCACCACCAAGGGAAGTGGTATGGGGATGGGATTGGCCATTGCATCTAATATTGTCACCTCGATGAATGGTAAAATATGGTATGAGACAGAAGTCAATGTTGGAACTACTTTTTATGTAATCCTGCCTGTACAGGAATAAGAAATAGTTATTTTTTTTATGAACGCAGGCAACCAGCATTCCAATCCTTTTGTCATTTTTATGAATAGCATATAGAACAATGTTTTTTTTACCTACCTTAGATTTTGAATAAATATTTGTATAGAATATAAATTGAAGGATTCAGTAAAAATATTTTTCACCATTCTGGTGCTGACATTGGTGTATTCACCGCTGATGTCCCAATCGTCTATTTCCGGTATTGTAAATTCTTACACATCTATTGACAGTTTGCTTTTTAGAGAAGGTAGTGATGTGGCAAACGCTGTATTGGTAAATAGTACAGTAGGATTTTCCATTGATGATACTGTCATGGTATATCAGCCAAAAGGGTTTGTGGTTGATCGGGATGATACAAAGGAGGGTTGGATTTCAGATGAAGATTTTCTGAGGCATGTAGGAAAATATACACTGCTGATTATTGATGATATTATCCTTGATACCATAGTTTTTAATAATTCTACAGGATTTGATTTTGCAGGTCAATCTTTTAGGAAGTATGGAGCAGGGGAAGTGGGGCAGTTGATAAAGGTGGCCTCTTATGAAAATGCTGTAGTGACAGGAACATTGAAAGCTGATCCGTGGGACCCGGTTAGCAATACTGGAGGGGTGGTAGTGCTTTATGTAAAAGGAAAATTAACGCTAAATGCGCCTATTGATGTTTCTGGTCAGGGTTTTTTAGGTGCGAATCCTGGTGTTGATGAGTATGGATTAGGAAAGTGTTATTCGTTAGATCCGACGGGATTGGATGATTTCTTCTATACCAGTGCAGCCATGGATAGTGCAGGATTAAAGGGAGGGGGAGCAGCGGATACCACTTTTCGTTTTGTAAGGGGAAAGGGGAGCCTGATCAATGGCGGAGGCGGTGGAAATGCACGTTATTCCGGTGGAGGTGGAGGAAGTAATTACTCTGCTGGTGGAGATGGAGGAGGTGAGAGTGAAATATGTGCTTTAGCCGAACCCTCTGTCACTAAAGGGAAGTCAGGATATGCATTTGCAAGCGAAGGCTTATATGCAAATGACACAGGAGATGAGCTATACTCTAATAGGATTTTTATGGGAGGAGGAGGAGGTAGTGGCACGCAGGATCCGGGTTTCCCGGCATCAAAAGGCGGCAACGGTGGCGGTATTGTAATCATTATTGCTGATACACTTGAAGGGAGTCTTGCTACACCTATACTTGCCAAAGGACAATCCGTTACAGATATTGTATCAGGAAGTGGCGGCGGTGGTGGTGGCGGCGGAGCTATTATATTGGATGTTTCTCATTATGAGGGAGATGTGCATATTGATGCAAGTGGCGGAGATGGAGGGAATACTATTGGAACTGATTATTTTGGTCCGGGTGGTGGCGGTGGCGGCGGTGTGTATTGGATGAGATTTGATTCTCTGAATGTGGATAAAGGGATAGGGTTTGGCGCACAAGGAAAGTATGATAATCAAACATCCGGACAGGCTGGTGCAGGAAATATATCAGGTCTCATAACCAATCTAAAAGTACCCTTGGATGGATTCCTGTTTAATACGGTTCCGGGTGATAAGACCGTATGCTCCGATGAAACACCCGATCCAATAAATGCTACTGCTCCCAAGGGTGGGGATAATAATTATGTATTCGAATGGTCTTTTAAACCTGATACTGCATCAAAATGGTATCCTGATACCATTACCCGGGAAGATTACTATTTTTATGAGCCACTTACGATGACTACCATGTATAAAAGAAAGGTAATAAGTGGTAGTTTATCTGCTTATGATTCTCTTACATACACGGTTCTTCAAAAAATTGAAGGTAATTATGTGCTTGCTTCAGATACTGTTTGTTTCGGACTTGAGGCCATTCCTTTTAATCAGCATCCGGATTCAATAAGAGGTGGTGCTTTGTTTGATTCTGATTTTACTTATAACTGGATTAAAAGTACTGATGGAGGTACGCTTTGGTCTGATGCTACAGGTACAAGAGATACTGCCGGTTATGTTCCCCCTGGCTTAGACGAAACAACAATTTACAGTCGGGTTATAGAGTCAGGAGTCTGTGATGATACAAGTAATTTTGTTATAGTGACTGTGCTGCCAGAGATTGGAGGCAATGTTATATTTGATATCGACACCGTGTGCTTCAATCAACAGCCGGATACACTAAAAGCGCTGCCTCTTACAGGTGGTGATGGAGATTATCTCTATCAGTGGATTCAAAGTGGAAGTGCGAATGGAAGTTATAACAATGCAAATTCATTTAATCCGGATTCCAGCATCAATGCTACTTTCTTCTCAGATACACTGGAATCAACAACATATTTCAAAAGAGTCGTTTATTCAGGAATGGATGTTGGGGATTTAGAGTTTAATAATATGTGCATAGATAGCAGCGATGCCATAGAAATTATTGTCTTGCCTTCCATAACAAATAATGATATCACAACAGCGGATACTTCCATTTGTGAAGATATATCATTGACTTTGGGAATTGAGGCAAGTACACCACTGGATGGTGAGGAGGGTGTTTATAGATATGAGTGGCTGCAAAGTTCAGATGCTGTTCTATGGTCAACCGCATCAGGCACTTTCAACCTGAAAGACTATGACCCTGGTGTATTTTCTGATACTACTTATTACCGCAGGCGTGCGATGTCCGGTAAGGATAATGCTTGTCAGGACACCAGCGATTTCAAAGTGGTGAATGTGCTTCTGAATATCACAAATAATTTCATTATTTCTACATCGGACAGAATATGTCAGGATATTGATATTGACAGTCTGCAAGCTTCCAACACAACACTGCTGGGAGGTGGAGATAACTCATTTGATTTTGAATGGGAAAGAAGTTCTACCGGTCTTCACGGTGAGGACAATTGGACTGGCTTGGGTCTGAATGTTGATCCTGTTCCGGATACATTGGAAACGACTACTTATTTTCATCGCAAGGTCTATTCTCCTGCTGGAAAAGAGACTTGCGTTTCTTACACCGATTCAATCCTTATTGATGTTGAGAATAGGATTGAGTACGATACAATATGGCATATACCGGGCTATGTTTGTGATTCGACAGAACTTTCTATAGATGGCGAAAGCAATCTTATTGGAGGTGATGGTTCGTACACATACTTATGGGAAGATAGTGATGATGGTGTTTCATTTGGACCGATAGATACTGTTCTCTATAGTTCCGTTGATACCCTGAATAATTATGAAGAGGAAGCTTATCAAATTCAAAGGTATTTCAGACGTGTAGTTAACTCTGGTGAGTGTTCTCATATTTCTGATACCTTGACAATTCCAGTGGTAGGAATTCCCTCCGGATCAATTTCTCGTTTTGATGCAAGTGATATCTATTGCGCAGGAGATCCTGTTAGCTTGCAGGTGAGTATTGCAGGCGGATTGAGTCCATATACCATTGGGATAGATTACTCCCCCTATGATGTAGGTAATCCGCTTGATGATGAGACAGACCAGCTTGCAGGTGCTCTAATATCTCATTCCCCAACATCAACAGGTCAGACAGATTATACATATACACTGAGATCAATTGAAGATGAGAATGGCTGTTTTGCAATTAAACTGGACAGCACCGTTGTAATAACGGTATACAGATCTCCTGTTGCTAAAATCATGGGTGATAGTATTTTTCAGGTTTGCGGAGATTCAATATTATTACAAACCGAATTTTCTGAGGATTTCTATGTAAAGGATTGGCATTGGTCCATATTGAATATACCAGAGAATGCATCCTCTGTAAATATTGAAAATCCCACAACAGGGGAAACATATGCTCTTTTGAATCGTGATACAACGGATCTGGTGGAGGTAGCATTCGAATGGCTACTGAAAGATCCGGGGGGTGTAGGATGCGAAAGTATGGACAGGAAGATTGTGAAATTTTATGAGCGGCCCTGGTTAAGTTCCATTAAGCTGAAGATTGACTATGACTCAGTTTTTGTAAAAGATGAGTATGACTTGAATTCTCAGATCAATCCACTAAATGCTGGCTTTGCAATATGGGAGAATATTGGTAGTATTGGGAGTTTTGACGATGATACAACAGCCAACATAGATGTACCCTTCTATAATAATGAAAGTCAGGATTATCTGTTTGAATATATAGTTGAAGCCGGGGAATGCGGACCATATTCTGATGTATTAAGTATAACCCGACTTGGACTTGAATTGTATGATGGATTTTCACCTGATTTTGATGCTGGAAATAAGAATAATGCATTTGCAGCTCGTGGTCTTGAAAATGCCTTGCGTTTTAGTTGCTATATTTATAATAGTTGGGGAACCTTGATTAAGACTGTTAATCAGGAAGATCTTAAGGCTTTGGATGAGGAGACTGGTGAAAAGATTCTGGGAACTGTTACCGATGATTTTGGTGAAGCGGTTCAAGTGCTTTGGAAGGGATCGAAGAAAGATCAGGAAATAGATATTGTGCCGGAGGATATTGTTGATGAAGGAATATATTATTACGTAATTAAAGTATGGATGACCGACCTGGAAGATGAAGATGCTTATGAAGAGTCAGGATATATAATATTAAGAAAATAGATTTTGTTGGAATGCGCATAGCTTTATTTGTCATATTGTTATCTATAGTAATGTCGACTAGTGCCCAGGAATCGGATCTTCCTCCCCTGAGCAATTATCAACATAACTGGATGATTTACAATCCGGCATATACAGGTTCCACCGATGTATTAAGTTTTAGTGGATTTATAAAGAAAACAAAATTTAGTGATCCCGGCGGACCTGCATATGAGCAGGGTTCTGTGCAAATGCCATGGGGCAAACATGTGGCCATGGGAGTGTCATTGTATGGAATACAACATCCGACTACGTTTGGAGAGAAGTTTAGCGACGCACCTCTTAAAACCAACTCTTTCAGTTTAAACTATGCCTATCGAATTCCCATAAAGGATGGGAAACTATCTTTTGGACTTTCAGGTGGTTTGACCAGAACATCAAGCTCCCTGGTTGATAAGAATTTTCTGAATGCTAATGATCCTCAATTTTTCAAGGATGATGAGGTGGATATTGATCCAATAATGTTGCCATTAGTTGGAACAGGAGTTCTGTACTACACAAAAAAATTATTTGTTGGGCTCTCAGTGCCTAACTTCTTTTCCCTTGATTCTATAGGTAATTACACCTCTGGAATTAAGAATTATACAGGGGTTTTAACAGGCGGATACGAATTTGGACAAAGAGAAAATTTCACTTTTAATCCAACATTCTTATTAATGTATGGATTAGGAGCAGATCCTATGGATTATGCTTTAAGTATTAATTTTGGATTTTTTGATCAGAAGATATGGCTTGGAGCGATTTATAAATCGGGCGGAATGATGTCGGTGAATATGAATCTTGAAATACGGCCCAAGATTTTGTTGGGTGTGTCTTATGATTATTCATTGACCAGTACAACAAGCTATTATGACCAATCTGTTGAGTTGGTTCTTAGGTATGAGCTCAGAAAGCGTGTAAGATCTAATGTTCCATTTTACTATTAAGAGAATTGAAAAAAAGTATTGTCATATTACTCCTTTTTACCTTTTTCTTTCAGTATGCTGAAGGACAAAGGTTTTACCGTGTCAAGCGATTGGCATTTTCTAATTATACTGATTGGGAGATTGCTCCGGTCCCTTATAAAGATGGGCTTGTATTTATGTCCAACAGACCAGATGCATCAATGAAAAATTTTAGTGATCAGGATGATCAGAACTTCAGCCATATTTATTATGTCTCAAAAGTAGAAGAATATTCGTATGAGACTAAATATAGTCTTCTTTCAAATACATTGAAATCAAATTTCCATGAAGGTCCGGTTTCTTTTGCTAATGATGACAAGCTTATATGTTATTCCCGGATGAATGAGAATACTTCTACTTCAGGAATCTTTTTTGCAGATGCAGATTATGATGATTGGGTGAATATCAGGCCCTTTGAGCATAATGATCCTCAATATACCTATTATACACCTTTTATTACAGCTGATGGCAATTCATTATATTTTGCTGCCAACATGGAGGATAGCAGGGGAGGATATGATATATATGTTTCAAAATTTAGCAATGGACATTGGAGTATTCCGGAGAATTTGGGAGATAAAATTAACTCTCCTGAGGATGATGTTTACCCTTATTTACATTCCAGTGGCAGATTGTATTTCAGTAGTAAAGGACATGATACAAGAGGTGGCTCAGATATATTTTATTGTGATATGTTTCATGGAGAGTGGAGCGATGCAGTGAAACTTCCGGCACCTATCAATTCAGTAGCCGACGATTACACATTGATAATGAGTGATGACTATAGTGAAGGGTATTTTACTTCAAAAAGGAGAAGAGGATCTCCGGATATATACGTCTTCTACACAGATTTTCCAAGCTTCGATATCCCCCGACCTATCCAAAGGAACAGGTGGAAGTACAGATTCAGGGAGAATTCTCTCGACTCCATCGATTATTCTATATTTTCATATGAATGGGTCATTAATGATACACTGCACATTCCGGGTCTGGAAATTATTTATGCATTTCCTCGTCCGGGTGATTATAAGCTGAGTTTCAATGTACACAATAAGCTTACAGATACAACTATGTATGATGTTGGTAACCTGTTTGTTCAGATCCGCATGATAGAACAACCTGTTATTGTTTCCCGCGATACTGTACTTGTAAATGAGGAGATTAGCTTTAATGCCAGAAATACACATCTTCCGGGCTTTACTATTGAAGGTTTTTATTGGGATTTTGGAGATGGTATGAAGAGCAGTGGGGAGCTTACGACTCATCATTATACTTTCCCGGGTACATATAAAGTTGTTTTGGGTATAAAGGAGAAGGTGCGTTCAAGAAAATTTGAACCTGAAACCAAAGCTGTTTTCAAAGAGATAATTGTCCTTCCGGAAGAATAGAATTTACACAATTCGAATGTTTTATTTTATTTTGCACGAATTTTGTATATTTTTATGAAAATGTGAAAATGAAAGCAATGAGGAAGTTTATTCTATTACTGTTAATCATATATATAGCTCAAACGGCCAATTCGCAGCCGGTTCCAAATATAGAGGAGAATATCCCTCATTTAATGACATTTGGATTAAAGGCTGAGACGAGTTGGGGAGATGATGATTTCTCCCAGGCATTTTTTTTCCAGATACCCAAAGATTTTAAACAACAAGTATTTATCAGGGTATTCGATCCGGATACCGGAGGTAAAGTTGATGAGATTGCCGGACGCTGGAATACAAAGTGCAGGTTTGAGGTTTATGGAGGAAAAGGGTGTCATTCTGATGTGGATGCGAGGGAGACCAGTCCTACAGGAAACTATAAAAGCGGCACACTTATGGCAATGAAAGTATTTGGAGATAATCCCCGATATGATAATCAATGGTATACTTTTGGCCCCTTTAATCCTGCAGAAGGTGAATATATGGATAGATTCGATAGCTATATTTTCAAAGTGATATGTGAAGGGATTTCTGGTGATGACGGTAATATGTACAACTATTATATAAGTACAAGTGGTACTGAGAATATTCCAATTGAAGGGGCAAATGCATTTGCATATGAGTATTCATTCAGAATGCATAATGATGCCGGCGAGGTTTCTCATATCTATCCTTATATAGATGAAAATACACTAACAGTAAAGATCTCAAATTTTGACTGGGATTCAGATGGAGATATTATTGTTGTTTCCAGAGAAAGACAAGGCCAGAGAACACCTGTTTCAGGAGAAGATGAATGGGCGGAAGATGAGATAAAAGTGCTGGAAGAGGAAAAGAAAACATCCTATGACTTTCAGTTTGCAAAGAAGAAACCAGCTATCAGGAATAACAATGTTGTTGTTAACGTAAGAAATCAGTTTGACGAGACAATGCCTTTCTATACCAGTCCGATTGGCGGAGTGCCAAAGTATAAGTATTCGATAATTTTGGAAATTCTTGATGAAGAATAGCCACTAATACCATTCTAATGAAAAGAGTTCTATTCCTTAACTTATTGCTCTCTCTATCATCGCTTGCATTGTTTGGACAGTCTTTTCAGATTATGAGGTTTGGAATTGCTGACGGTCTTTGTCATGAGTCAACATACACCATAAGTCAGGATCCTGACGGTTTTCTTTGGGTGGGTACAGCCGAAGGGCTATGCCGCTATGATGGAAAAAGCTTTACATCTAATTTCACCGGGGATGTGTTACCAGCATCGATTGTGCATGCAAGTTTTGTTGATTCCAAAGGAAAGAGCTGGTTTGGCTATATGGACGGAATGATTAGCTGCTTCTCTGATAATCACTTCAAAGTATTTGAGCCGGAAGGGGATTCAAAATCCATTATTGCAGGCTTTGTTGAGGATGAATCTGGAAATATTCTGGCGATGACACAGCAATCGGGCTTGATTATTATAAAGCCTGATATGTCTATGATTTATGATCTGAAATCTTTTTCAGGGAAAGCTATTTCAACATTTTTCCTGATGGGTGATGGTCTTCTGATGATTGGCGGATTTGATGGACTTAGCATCTATAGTTCGGAAAAGGGGTCTTCAAGATACGTGGATGTCGGCAGAATACCGGGATTACCATATACCCGTATTCAAACTATTCAAGCAGGTCTGGAAGATGATACATATTGGATTGGGACTGAAGATGAGGGATTATACTATGTTAATGGGAAAGGAGATAATCCGGAGAACTACACTGCTGTAAAGGCCGGTGAAGATCAAGGATTGAAATACAGTAGTATCAACACTGTTTTTGCAGGTGACCCCGGGTATGTGTGGGTAAGTGACTATGGCATAGGTGTATACAGATTTCAGACAGGTGAGGATGGTTCTTTATCGAATCGATTATTTTTTAATGAAAAGAGCGGTCTCCCTGAAGTGTATATAAAGGAGATATTTCAGGACGATGAGGGAAATGTATGGTTTGCTTCACAGAGTAGTGGTATAGCAGTTCTTCGTGATCAGGCTTTTACATTTTATGATTTTGAACAGGATACTGAGGTGCCTGCAATTTCTTCCATAAGTATGATTGACGATAATTACTGGTATGGCAGTGAGGGACTCTTGATATGGGTTGATGGAAGCAATTCTGATAACAGGAGGTTTTATGTTTCTTCTTCAGGAGTACCAAGTGATAAAATTACAGCATTATTTCAGGATGAATCTCAAAACCTATTTATTGGTACAGAGTATTCAGGTGTTTATATTCTTAAAAAGGGTTTGCGACATTTGTCTCCATTTTTTATTGCCAATAATTCACTTGGAAAATCGATAAATGGCATTGTGGCTAGTGAAGAGGCTACCTGGGTTGCTACAAATAATGGTGTATATAGTGTTGATTTGAAAGATGGTTCTATCGAAAATCAAAGTACGAATACTGGATTGCCTCACAATATTATCAATGATGTTTTGGTCGATCGCAATGGAGAAGTCTGGATCGCCACCAAGTCAAGTGGAATACAGTGTATTACCAATGAGGAGCTAAGCTATAGTATTCAGGGAGATCCTAAACTTGAGTTTGTAGATATGATAGAGGATGATGCCGGAAATATCTGGGCAGCTACCAAGGAGGATGGTGTTTTTAAATTTGATCAGGATTCAATTGCAGTATTTAATGAAGAGAATGGTTTAAAGGCAAAATATACTTATGCCGTAGGTGTCGATCCAAATGGATTTATCTGGGTTGGCCATCGGCTGGGTTTGAGCAGGATTGATCCTGAGTCAAAAAATATTGCTGTATTTGGACCTGAAACAGGTTTTACTTCAGATATATTATACCGTGCGATTGATGTGAATGATGAAGGTCTTATGCTATTCGGAACGAATAATGGAATTATTACTTATGATTCTCATAAGGCAAGGATTGATAGCATTTCACCAAGATTAAGTATTGTAGAGTTGAATATTTCAGATTCCTTATATAATGCTTCATCTGATATAAAGCTCCCATATGGAGCATATAAGGTTCGTATCGATTTTGTAGGTATAAATTTGAGTAATCCGGATCAGGTTACATACCAGTATAAGCTCGATGGTTTTGATATTGATTGGTCTGATCCTGCACGTGAAACTTTTGCCAGGTATCCGAGACTTGAAGATGGACAATATACATTTTTGTTGAAGGCATGTGATGGAAATGGAAATTGCAGTGAAGTATCTCTCTTACATATATCTGTGAAAATTCCTATCTGGAAAGCGTGGTGGTTTATTGTTTCTGTTGTAGTCCTTGCTATTGTTAGTGTATTTATGATCATTAAAATCAGGGAACAAAAGCAAAAAGCGCTGCAGGAATACCTTGAGCAACAGCTGGATGAGAGAACCAGGGAGGTTGTGCATCAAAAAGAGGAGATAGAGATAAAGAACAGGGATATCACCGACAGTATTAATTATGCACAGCGTATTCAGGCAAGTATTCTTCCTCCAATTAAAAAATTACACAATACTTTCTCTGGATCATTTGTATTTTATCAACCAAGGGATATTGTGAGTGGTGATTTCTACTGGTATGATAAATTTGATGAGGACAGGTTCATAATTGTATGTGCAGACTCCACAGGTCATGGTGTACCCGGAGCATTTATGTCTATGATTGGAACAACTCTCATTAAGGATATCTGCCTGAGACCAGGAATTAATAGACCTTCCGATGTATTAAAGACACTTGATTACGAAGTACGCGAGGCCTTGAATCAAAACAGGGAGACTGACGGATCAAATGATGGAATGGATATCATTGTTGCTGAGTTTAATTTGAAAACCAATATGTTCTCTGTTAGCTCTGCAATGAGACCGATAATATTGTATGTGAACGGAGAACAGATTTATGTGAAAGGCAGCCGAAGCTCAGTTGGAGGACAACTTGAGGATGATCATTCGGGAAAAGAGTTTGCCAATCAGCAATTTCAGTTAAGCAAGGGTGATACCATTTATATGTTCTCAGATGGATATCCGGATCAGTTTGGGGGACCTCTCGGCCGGAAATTTAAAATGGTGCGTCTGAAGAACCTTCTTCGTGATATTCATGATAAACCCATGGATGAGCAGTACAATTATATCAAGAGTAATTTCTTCTTATGGAAGGAGGACCTTGAACAGGTTGATGATGTTCTCTTTATGGGAGTTAAGATCTAATTAAGCTCTATCCCCGACAATATCCTAACCTCAGTAGTATCTGTATTGCTTCTGTTCAAATCCCTGTCGTAGAGAAAAAAGGTATAGAAAATTGTATCGTAATTGATAATGGGATACTCAATTGTTACTGAAATCGTACCTATTAGGGGTTGCTTATCCAGGTAGGGAATGATATATTTAAGATAGCCCCCATCTTCTTCCGGAATTTCAACATAATCGCCTTTGTGGTAGTCATATAGTTGGAGGAATAGATTATATCGAAGACTATCAGGAAGCTCAAAGGAAGAGGTGTCAGCTTCTGGCTCGAACCCAATATTACCATCTCCATCAGTAAAACTAAAGTTGATTTTTCCTGTCAATACCTCCTGATCCAGACTGTTAATGCTAATGTAGAGACTAAAACTTTCATAATCTATGATCGGCTGATCCGGATAAACAGGAGTTTTCTGGCACTGGTATAAGAAGCCTGTGATCAGAAGAATTATGACAGATAGTTTTTTCATATATGTTTTCCTGCTCTTACTCTGAGCTCTGTTTCCTTTACCCTATTTCCTTTTTCCTCTACCCTTCACCCTATTTCCTTTTTCTTCCTCAACAAATATACCACAAAAATCCTGCCTACTTTTTTCTCATGTAGATTTGAATAGGAACGCCGGTGAAGTTGAAATTCTGCCGAATCTTATTCTCAAGATAGCGCTTGTAAGGATCCTTGATATATTGTGGCAAATTGCAATAGAAGGCAAAGGAGGGTGATCTTGTCGGAAGTTGAGTTACGTATTTTATCTGTATATATTTTCCTTTTTCTGCCGGGGGATGATTGGCCTGAATTACCTCCTGCATTACTTCATTGAGTTGTGAAGTTGGAATTCTTTTCTTACGGTTCTCATAGACCTTGATTACCTCTTCCAGTGCTTTATGGATTCGCTGTTTAGTAAGTGCAGAGACGAATACAATTGGAATATCTACAAAGGGCTCTAGCTTGCGCCTGATTACTTCCTCAAATGATTTTACAGATCCGGTTTCCTTTTCAATCAGATCCCATTTATTAACCAGAACTACAACTCCTTTTTTACTTTTTTCAATAAGGTGAAATATGTTTACATCCTGACTCTCAATACCAATAGTGGCATCCAGCATCAGGAGACAAACATCTGAACTTTCTATGGCCCTGATGGATCTCATTACAGAGTAGAACTCCAGATCCTCTTTTACCTTGCTTTTCTTGCGCAAACCTGCAGTATCAACAAGAAAGAAATCATGGTTAAATTTTGAATACCTGGTATTAATGGAGTCTCTTGTGGTTCCTGAAACAGGAGTTACGATATTTCTTTCTTCTCCAATAAGTGAATTTATCAATGATGATTTGCCTACGTTGGGTCTGCCAACAACGGCAATTTTTGGTAAATCTTCTTCTTCAATTTCATCTTCTTTTTGAAAAAGTCCGACTACTTCATCAAGGAGATCTCCTGTGCCACTGCCATTGATTGACGATACATTGTAGAGTTCCCCCAGACCGAGTTTATAGAATACATTGGCGTCATATGCTCTGCCAGGATTATCTACTTTATTTACAACCAGCATCACTGGTTTGTCTATTTTTCTGAGCAGTGTTGCAATGGTTTCATCCAAATCGGTTATTCCGTTGGTAACATCAACGAGAAACAGAATTACATCACATTCTTCGATAGCCAGTATCACCTGTTTCCTTATCTCCTCTTCAAAGATATCATCGGAATTTATGATATACCCACCAGTATCGATAATGGTAAAATCGCGGCCATTCCACACAACCTGACCATAATGTCTGTCGCGTGTTACACCGCTGGTTGAATCAACAATTGCATGCCGTGATTCTGTCATGCGATTAAAAAATGTTGATTTCCCAACATTTGGTCTTCCTACGATAGCAACAATATTTCCCATGATCTGTTGGTTTACCTGTAACCGAATTTTTTTAGATTCCTGTCGTTGTTTCTCCAGTCTTTTTGCACTTTAACATACATTTCAAGGAAGACCTTCTTCTGGAAGAATGATTCCATCTCAAGGCGTGATTCCCTCCCGATTCTCTTTAGTGCATTTCCCTGATGTCCAATGAGTATTCCTTTTTGTGTCTCTCTTTCAACAAAAATTATAGCCCGGATTCTGATTATATTTTCTTCTTCTTTAAATGATTCTATCTCTATCTCTACAGAATATGGAATTTCCTTTTTATAGTGAACCAGAATTCTTTCCCTGATCATCTCTCCCGTGAAAAAACGCTCCGATTTATCGGTAAGCATATCTTTAGGGTAATATGGAGGTGATTCCGGAAGCAGTTCAAGGATGCGTGAGAATATAGATTGAACATTAAATTTTTTTAGTGCACTAATGGGAATTATTTCAGCCTTGGGTAGCAATTTCTTCCATTGATCGACCAATTGCTCAAGATCTTCCTGACTGGATAAGTCAACTTTGTTGATGATCAGGATTACAGGCGTTTCAATATTTCTGAGTTTCTCAAGAAAGAGTTCTGATTCATCAGCTTTTTCAAACGGATCTGTAAGGTAAAGTATAATATCTGCATCAGTGAGCGCTGTTCTGGCACTTCTTAACATCGCCTCCTGAAGCTTATACGATGGATCAAGAATACCTGGAGTATCGGAGAAAACTATTTGGTAATTCTCATCATTCAGCATGCCGTGTATGCGATGTCGCGTGGTTTGGGCCTTTGATGTGATAATTGATAATTTCTCACCAACCATGGCATTCATGAGGGTGGATTTACCAACATTTGGTCTGCCCAGTATATTTACAAACCCTGCTCTATGTACAATCTCTTTATTCAAATGCGTTCATTTTTAACATTTTTATCTCTTTCTCGCTTAGAAATCTCCATTTGCCTCTTGATAAACTTTTTTTAGTGAGTCCTGCAAAATATACCCTGTCGAGTTTTGTCACCCTGTAATCCAGCTTTTCAAACATTCGCCTGATAACCCTGTTTTTTCCTGAATGTATCTCTATTCCTACCTCTTTTTTACTATCGGGGTTTGAATAGGCAACCGCATCTGCCTGAACAACTCCATCATCCAGTTCAACTCCTTCTGAAATTTTTACTAAATCGGAGTGCACCATATTTTTATTGAGGTGGACGTGATAGATTTTTTTCTTATTAAAGCTGGGGTGTGTCAATCTCTTTGTGAGTTCTCCATCATTTGTAAACAGAAGAACTCCTGTTGTACCACGATCGAGTCTTCCTACCGGGTATATCCGTTCATGGCAGGCTCCTTTAATAAGCTCCATTACAGTTTTAGCAGCATGTGGATCATCAACAGTGGTAACATAATCCTTTGGTTTGTTTAGAACCAGGTATACTTTTTTCTCATTCCTCAATCGCTCACCATTGTACCGTACCTCATCGCCCGGACCAACCTTCACACCCATTTCAGTGATCACTTTACCATTGACCATAATCAAACCTGCCTTGATCAGTTCATCAGCTTCGCGTCTGGAACAGATACCTGCAGCTGCGATATGCTTGTTTAAACGGACAATTTCGCTATCTGTTTTGGCAGGCTTATAGCTCTTTTTTCCACCGGTATAGCTTTTGCTTTTCCCGCCGGCGTAGCTTTTGCCTTTCTCACCGGTATAGCTTTTCCCTTTTCCATCGGTATAGCGTTTGCTTTTCCCGGCTTCTTTTTTATAAGTTCCGGATTTGTGCGCATTTGCTTCTTTCCTGCTATTTTGATCACCTGAATCTGAATCCTTTTTTCGGGTAATGCTTTTCTCAATTGGCTTAAACGATAGCTTTTTACCATCCTGCTGTCGCTTGTTTTTATTTCCTCGTGTATTGTCCATTCTATGAATCTTAATCAGTGTAAGTTACATCGTTTTCGCGATGGGCATGCAAAGATATAATAAAAATATAAATTCGTTAATATTTATATCTTTGTGAACGAAGAAAAAAAAGTTGGAAAAAATATTAATTGCTACACTTTTACGTTACTTATTAAACATTGATCTTTAGCGTAGTTAAATAATTAAGTCAAGCTTTTTTATGTATGACTATTTGCTAACCAGTAACTTAAGCTAAATATTTTCAGTTATGACCCTTATTAAATCGATTTCAGGAATCAGAGGTACAATTGGCGGATTTCCTGGTGATGGTATGACTCCGCTTGATGCAGTAAAATTCGCTGCCGGATATGCTGTATGGCTAAAGAATGAAATTGGAAAAGAGAAAGCTTCAGTTGTTCTTGGGCGCGATGCTCGTATTTCCGGTGAAATGCTTGAACTCCTGGTTTCAGCAACGCTTTCGGGTATGGGAATAGATGTTCAAGTGATAGGACTGGCTACAACGCCGACTGTTGAAATGGCTGTGGTGAAGTTGAAAACGGATGGTGGAATTATTCTTACTGCCAGTCATAATCCCAAACAATGGAATGCACTGAAACTTCTTAACAGCAAAGGTGAATTTCTATCTGCAGATGATGGAGCAAAAATCCTCGATATAATAGAGAAAGAGTCATTCAATTTTGCTTCGGTTGACGATTTGGGGAATATATCCACAGTTGCCGGTTTGAATGATTATCATATCAGAAAGGTTCTGGAATTGCCACTTGTAAATCATGAGAAGATAAAATCTGCCGGATTTAAGGTTGTTATTGATTGCGTAAACTCTGTAGGGGGGATTATTCTGCCTGAGCTACTAAAAGAACTTGGTGTTGAAGAGATTGTAGAGATGTACTGTGATCCTACCGGAGAATTTCCGCATAATCCGGAACCCCTGCCTGAAAATCTGACAGCCATATCTGAAGTGATGAAGAAAGAAAATGCTGATGTGGGTTTTGTGGTTGATCCTGATGTTGACAGATTAGTTATCATTTCTGAAGATGGATCTGTATTTGGAGAGGAGTATACCCTGGTAGCAGTGGCTGATTATGTCCTGTCCAAAACACCCGGGAATACCTGTTCAAATTTATCTTCCAGCAGAGCCCTGGCTGATGTAACAGAGGGATATGGAGGCACCTACTATGCTTCAGCAGTGGGTGAGGTCAATGTTGTTGAAGTAATGAAGCGTAAAAAATGTATAATCGGTGGGGAAGGAAATGGCGGAGTGATTTATCCTGAGCTTCATTCAGGAAGAGATTCACTAGTTGGTATAGCCCTCTTTTTGAGCCATCTGGCTGAGCAGGAGTTGAAATGCAGTGATTTAAGAAAGAAGTATCCTGGCTACGAAATTGTAAAGAACAAAATAGCGCTTTCTCCTGCAACAGATATCGATAAGATACTTTCAAGGCTGGAAGAGGTGTTTAAGGATAAAAGCATAAATAAGACTGACGGATTGAGAATTGATACTCCCGAAGGATGGGTGCATTTGAGAAAATCCAATACTGAACCAATTATCAGGATTTATGCTGAGGCAAAAACCAGAGAGATTGCTAATGAATTGATCCGGGAAATAATGGTAAGCGTTGATGAAACTAATTGATGATATTGTAATACTATTTTTATGAAAAAGAAAATTTTAATTGTTACCATCGTAATAGTATCCGTAATAGTTGCCCTGATGGTATATTCAGGTTTTTCAGGCAAGGAGAAGGAAATAATTTTAGAAGCTAAGGTTGAGAGAGGTGATTTTGAGATTTCTGTGATGGTGACAGGGGAGCTGCAGGCATTGAATGAAACAGAAATTCAAGGACCTTCTTCCCTGGCCAGCAGAAACCTGAGAATTTATAATTTGAAGATACAGAGTTTAATTGCTGAAGGGACCGTAGTTGATTCAGGAGATTGGATTGCAACGCTTGATCGGTCTGAAGCAGATAATTCGCATAAAGACATCCTTGATGAACTTGAAAGGCTTGAGTCAGCGTACCTGCGAAAATCACTCGATACAACTATGAATCTAAGGAAGTTACGTGATGATTTAATCAATTTAAAATTTAACATGGAGGAGGCTGAAATTACACTGGAACAGTCAAAATACGAACCTCCCGCTACCATTCGACAGGCTGAGATAAACAAGGAAAAAGCAAGTAGAGCATTTGATCAGGCAAGTAAAAATTATAAGCTCAAGGTTCAACAGTCCAGGGCTGATATGAGGGAATCTGAGATAAACCTTGATAGAGTAAGGCGCAGAAAGAGTGATGTACAGGGTATTTTAGAGCAATTTGAGATAAAGGCTCCGGCTCCGGGGATGGTTATTTATAAACGCGAATGGAATGGTGCTAAACGAACAGCTGGCTCAGATATTAGTCCATGGGATCTGACTGTTGCCACATTACCAGATCTAAGTCAAATGATATCCAAGACCTATGTAAATGAAATTGATATAAGTAAAGTGAATGTTGATCAGCAAGTTGAAATTGGAGTGGATGCGTTCCCTGAGAAAGCTTTTACAGGACAGGTTTTAGAGGTCGCAAATATAGGGGAGCAGCTTCCAAATACTGATGCAAAGGTGTTTGAAGTCATCATTGAGTTAAATGAAAATGACACTATATTGAGACCATCCATGACATCAAGTAACAGAATTCTTACAAAAAAATATGAGGATGTGCTTTTTGTCCCTTTGGAAGCCGTGAGGGCAAATGATAGCCTCTCTTTTGTTTACAGTAAGGATAAAGAGCGTAAAATTATTGTACTCGGTGAGTCAAATGAGAATTTCATAATTATTGAACAGGGATTGAAGGAGCGCGATATTGTATTGTTGTCGAGCCCTGAAGACCCGGAATCCTTCAAGTTTACTGGATTAGAGCTGATGGAAGTGATTAAGCAGAAGAAGGCAGAAAGATTGAGAGAGATTGAGCAAAATCAACCCCCAAAGATGATAAAAGAGGAAGGGGCTCCATCGGGAAACTTCAAAAGAAGAGGGGAAGGAAGTAAATAAATATGGGACGATATTTACACGATATAGTTATTGCTATTGAATCAATAATGGCAAACCAATTGCGGAGTTTACTAACGGCACTTGGCATTATTTTTGGCGTGGCTGCAGTTATTACGATGCTTGCCATTGGCAGAGGAGCACAACAGGAAATCCTCGAGCAAATTAAAATGGTAGGTGTAAATAATATTGTGGTTTCTCCCATTCTGGAAGCCCCGGGTGCTTCAAGTTCAGAGGAATCTGTTGAAAAGGAGCAGAAGAAATTTTCTCCCGGACTCACTTTAAAAGATGTGGAAGCTATCAGAAAGATATTGCCTACTGTAAAACAGGTAAGTCCGGAAATTTCTATGAATTCATTTGTGATTAAGGATGGAAAAAGGGAATCTGCAAAACTGATAGGTATTTCAAATGAATACTTTGATATTTATAATCTTCCATTGGAAAATGGCTCTTTCTTTAATGAATATCAGGAAGAGAATGGAATCACAGTTTGCGTGATAGGAGCTAATATCAGGAAGAAATTCTTTAGCAAAACGGATCCCATTGGTAAATATATCAAATTTGACAGAGTTTGGTTGAAGATTGTTGGGGTGCTGGAGATGTCTAATGTTAATCTCACACGTTTTGAAAATATTGGTGTGAACGTGATGAATGACAATATTTATATACCTGTAAAAACCATGTTGATGCGCTACCAGAATCGTTCTTTGGTAGCTTCGAGACTAAAAAGTTCCGCCGGTGGTGTGAGAGTTGGAAGGGGAATGGTCATTAGCTCCATGTCAACTCAAAGTGCAGGTGGAAATTACCATCAGCTTGACAAGATTATTGTGCAGGTAAATCAATCTGAAGAATTGAATCCTTCTACAGAAGTACTTGCACGAATGATATTGAGGCGACATGAAGGACTTAAGGATTTTGAGATTACTGTTCCGGAGTTATTGCTGAAACAGGAGCAGCGCACCAAGGATGTTTTTAACATCGTATTGGGAGCCATTGCAAGTATTTCTTTGCTTGTTGGTGGAATTGGAATCATGAATATCATGTTCGCTTCCGTAATGGAGCGAATCAAGGAGATCGGCACACGTCTCGCTATTGGGGCAAAGAAAATGGATATTGTTGTGCAGTTTCTTGCCGAGGCTGTATTGATAAGTGTTTCTGGTGGTATTTTGGGTGTTATAATCGGAGTTGTATCTTCGGCCCTGATTACTAAATTTGCCGATATCCTGACAGTGGTCTCCCCGGGTAGTGTTATTGTTGCCTTTCTGGTCTCCGCTTCTGTGGGTGTCATTTTTGGATATTCACCGGCAAAACGTGCATCAGAAAGAGACCCGATTGAATCTCTGAGATACGAATAGCAACATTGAGCTTTGAGGTTCATGTGGCAATCAAAAAAATAGAAACAGATGAAAAGGTATTTGTTAGTCATAGTAATGGGATTGTCTGGAGTTTTGCTCCATGGACAAGATGATTCTATATACATGAATCTTTCACTTGAGGATGTTGTGGAACTGGCCAGGGATCAATCTCCAATGGCAATCATGTCACGGCACCAGTTCAGAGGAAGTTATTGGGAATACCGCTCATTTAAAGCCGGCTTTCTGCCGAGCCTCACTATAAACGCTGAACTCCCTGATCTGAACAGATCTATAGAAAATGTAATTCAACCTGATGGTTCAGAAATATTTGTTGACAGAGCCGTGATGAACTCTTCGATAGATGCCAGATTATCTCAAAACGTAGCATTTACTGGTGGTAATATTTTTATGACTTCCAGTTTGTCGAGAATTGATGCACTGAGTGATCCTAAAACACATTCCTATCTGGCAAATCCGGTAACCATAGGATTCAACCAGCCTATCAATGGTTATAATCGTTTTAAATGGGAGAAGGAAATTGAGCCGGCAAAATATGAAGAGGCAAAGAAGAATTATATTCATTCCCTTGAGCAGGTAAGCAACAGGGCGGTGGGATATTTTTTCGACCTTGTGCTTGCACAGATCAACCTTGAAATTGCGTTGAAGAACTTTGCCAATACAGACACCCTTTACCATATTGCTGAGGGGCGTTACCAGCTTGGAACAATTGCTGAAAATGAACTTCTTCAAATGGAGCTGACTTATCTGAACTCTGGAACTGCACTGAACAGGGCAAATATTGATTTAGAGGCAAGAAAGTTTCGTTTGAGATCATTCCTTGGATTCAATGAAAAGGCACATCTGGAACTTGTTACCCCTAAGTTGATTCCAAATACTACAATCGATTATTTAAGGGCTCTGCAGGAGGCCAATGCCAATAATCCGGAAATTTTACAAATGCAGAGACAACTTATTGAAGCACAACAAAGCGTAGCATTTGCTAAATCGCAGAAGGGTTTGCAGGCTGACCTTTTTGCGATGTATGGATTGAGTAAAAATGCTGATGACCTTGGAGGGGTCTATGTGGATCCAAAGGACCAGCAACGTCTGCGGATTGGATTTCAAGTGCCCATACTTGACTGGGGACAGGGACGTGGACAGTACAGAATGGCGCAGTCAGCTGAAGAGGTGATTAAAACCAATGTTCTTCAGGCACAAACAGATTTTGAGCAAGAGGTATTTCTTCAGGTGATGCAGTTCAATCTGCAGGATGACCAGCTTTTAATTGCTACAAAAGCTGATACTATAGCGCAACGTCGTTATGAAGTTACAAAACAGCGTTTTCTCATAGGTAAGATTGATGTCCTTGACCTGAATGTAGCATTGGAGGAGAAGGATGTAGCCAGACGTCAGTATGTACAAGCATTAAGAAATTACTGGAACTATTTTTATAGCCTTCGGACGCTTACATTATATGACTGGATTACTGACAGAAAGCTGGAGGAGGACTTCAATGAAATTTTACTTAAGTAGGATGATTCTGACCTTTTTGCTTTTTTATTATCTGTATTTTTCTGTTTCATCGTATATATGCTCGTAAATATTTATATCTGTATCGGAGAGTTGGATGTTCCTGCGTCCCATTACCAGATTCATTGTTTCAAAAGCTTTTTTTGTTAAGTATGTACTCATGCCTGTAGCTCCTCCCCAGGAAAACGAAGGGATAAAGTTGCGGGGAAATCCAGTTCCGAAAATATTAGCACTAACACCAACCACTGTTCCTGTATTGAACATGGTGTTTATTCCACACTTTGAATGATCACCCATGATCAAGCCACAGAATTGTAAGCCAGTATCAGTAAATCTATTTTTATTATAGCTCCAAAGCTTCACATTGGTATAGTTGTTCTTAAGGTTTGAGGTGTTGGTGTCGGCACCTATGTTGCACCATTCTCCTATGACTGACTGCCCTAAAAACCCGTCGTGTCCTTTATTTGCATATCCCTGGAGTATAGAATTATTTATCTCTCCGCCAGCTTTGGAGTAAGGTCCTATTGTTGTAGGGCCATAGATTTTCGCTCCAAGTTTCACAGTTGAATTATTACACAAAGCAAAAGGTCCCCGAATGATAGCTCCTTCCATAATCTCGCTGTCAGCTCCCAGATATATGGGGCCGTTTGTGGCATTGATCGTGAAATATTCTCCTTCGAAACCTTCTTCAATAAAAATATTTTCAGGATGAATCACGTTTACAGTTGCACTCAAAGTCTGTGACTGTCGGTTTTGGGTTAATAATTGATAATCAGCATTGATTTCCTGCCCGTTTAATAAAAATATTTTCCATGGAAAATCAATAAGTTCAATGTTCAGAGGATAATCATCAGCGATCTTGAGGATGTCTTCAATATTCAGAGCAGATTTTTCACTTCTTGAAGCCAGAAGTGTTTCTCCTTTTTTCAGGGCTTGTCCTGTTTTTAGATTTTCAATTGCTTTGTATACCTCCCTATCTGGCAGAAGCGAACCATTGATGTATAGATTATCAGATTCAAGATGACACGGATATTTTTCGCTGAGATAATCTTGCGCTAAAGTTGAAGTTGGTAATCCAGTAGTCTTTTCCCATTTTTCACGAATTCTAAGAATTCCAACCCTTAGTTCTGAGATTGGCTTGTTGAATGTTAGTGGAAGTAGGTTCTTCCAGCTATGATCATCAAAAAGAATTAAGTTCATATTAGAATTTTAAATAAAAATAGTAAAAAACAGCAAACAAAAAAGGGTGCCTGCTACAGACACCCTTTAAATTCTTTACAGTAAATAACTACTGATCACTCTCTTTCTTCTTGTTGTAATGCGTCTTGTACCTGTTCATAAATTTATCAACACGTCCTGCTGTATCAACAAGCTTCATCTTACCTGTATAAAATGGGTGAGATGTATTTGAAATTTCAAGTTTGATCAATGGATATTCCTGACCATCTTCCATTTTAATAGTCTCTTTTGACTGAGCTGCAGATTTTGTTAAAAATACGGTTTCGTTAGACATATCTTTAAATGCAACCAGCCTGTAATTCTTTGGGTGAATATCTTTTCTCATAATGTGAATATTTCTTGTCGTATAATTTCGTTTTTCTAACGGACTGCAAAGATAATTATGTTTCACATATATGCAAAACTTTTCGGCTACTATAATAATTATGGCAACTTCGATTCATCAACTGCATCCTCCATATATCTCTTAAATGGTATCTCTTTATCAATCATATACTTGTAGGTGTGGTGTGTTTTAGCGTGTTGTGCTCCGGTTGATTGGTATAGAGCGATCATCTTTGGGTTGAAATCTCCGACCCAGGATAATTCAATCTGTTTCAGATGTGGGTTTTTCTCCACAATAGGCTTGATTTGCCAGAATATTGCTGATTCAATGCCAGAATTTTGAAATTTTGGGATAACACCCGCTGCAGTACCACGCACACGCGTCATGGTATTGCGCGATTTCAACCAAAGAAATCTGATTTTATTCAGGAGATGTAATTTGCCATTCAGATGCTTGAATATCTGATTTGCATCAGGTAGGAAAGTAAAAAAAGAAATGGGTTCTCCATTGTTATATGCAAACCATACCAGTTCAGGATTAAGAATGGGTTTTGCTTTTTTCATGAGGTCGTATATCACCTCTGGGTCCATGGGTATAAAATCATCTTTTAAATCGACCCATGCCTGGTTGTATATGGAAACAGTGTCCTGTACAAATTTATCGGCTTCTTTGTAGTCAAAGTGTTTGAATTGATAGTTAGGCTTGTTATTTACCCATTCTGCAATCTTCCAGAAACGATCCGGAAATGGCTTGTCAAGGTCTATATGGTAAGAGAACTGCCTGTAGTAGAGTTGAAAACCGTAGGTTTCCATAAGGGATTGATAATAAGGCTTATTGTAAGCCATCCCATATCCTTGTTGCACGAAACCGTGGACCAGACATCCCCAGTTTGATTCATTCTCTCCAAAATTTATGGGACCAAGCATTGCCTCAAAACCTCTCTCCTTCAACCAATCTGCAGCAGTGTCGAAGAGGAGATTTGCAGCTTCCTGATCATTGATACAATCAAAAAATCCACATCCACCACTGTTAACATAGTCTGCTTCAGCTTTATTTTTTTCGTAGAATGCAGCAATCCTACCTATGGTTTTTCCCGACTCATTTTTAAGAATCCAGCGCATTGCATCACCCTGACTGAAATGCACATTTTGCTTGGGATCGAATGATGCTTTAATGTCTTTATCGAAAAGAGCTACGTAGTTGGGGTCACCTTTATAATGCCTTTTAGAGAATTTTATAAATTCTTTTTCAATCTTTTTATTTGAAACATCAAGGATTTGCATGCTATTCATAATCTTCAAGTGTAAACCAGGATTTTATAGTTTTTTCGTCCTTGGTAGAATCTACTTCGTCTTTGTGGGTGTACTCATTTTTTCTGGGGATGTAGATATAATCCTTTTCCAGGGCTTCAATATTTTTTACAATCTCTTCTACTGCCTTCAGAAAAATATGCACTTCTTCATCTTTCATTATTGGATGCAGAGACCAGCGTACCCAACCGGGCTTCTCCGATAGATCTCCATTGTTGATCATGTCTGTGATCTCTTTGCTCTGGTCATAGCTCACTTCAAGCAAATAGTGACCATAGGTTCCTGCACAGGCACAACCACCTCGGGTCTGAATTCCAAACTTGTCATTTAGCAGTTTTACCAGAAGGTTAAAATGGATATCCGGATGGTAAAATGAGATGACCCCTATTCTGTCGTCAATATTACTTGCCAGAACCTGAATTCCAGGTATTTTGCGCAAACCAGGCAATGCTATTTTCAGCATCTCCTCTTCTCTTGCAAGGATATTTTCAACCCCCATCTGCTCTTTCAATTTTATGGCAAGCGCCGCCTTGATGGATTGAAGAAATCCGGGTGTTCCTCCATCTTCTCTTGCTTCAATATCGTCAACATACTTATATTTTCCCCAGGGATTTGTCCAGTCAACGGTTCCTCCACCAGGATTGTCAGGCACTTCAAGCTTATACATTGCCTTATCAAATATCAACACGCCGGATGATCCCGGACCTCCAAGAAATTTATGAGGAGAAAAGAAGATGGCATCCAGTTTTTTCAGCGGATCTTCCGGATTCATATTGATATCCAGATATGGAGCTCCTGCGGCATAATCTACAAATATCAGCCCGCCATATTCATGCATCAATTTAGCCATTTCATGAATGGGTGTTTTGATGCCGGTTACATTGGAACATGCAGTAAAAGATCCGATTTTAAACTCTCTGTCCTTGTATTTTTCAAGTTTCTCTTTCAGGTCATTAAGGTCTACAAGCAGATCCTTGTCAGGCTCAAGCTGTACCACGTCGGCATTGGTTTCAAACCAGGTAGTGTGGTTTGAGTGATGTTCCATATGTGAGACAAATATTACTGGTTTGTCCATCATCTTTGGACAATCACCATCTCTGCCACCGCATCCCTTAAGGCTCAGGATTCGCTGTAGTTTATTTACGACAGCCGTCATCCCATTACCCGCAGTAATAATAGCATCATCCGGCCCGGCATTTACATGCTTCTTAATATACTTGTGTGAGTAGTGATATGCTTTTGTTATCAAGGTTCCGGTAGTTGTTGCTTCTGTGTGAGTATTGGCAACATATGGACCGAAATCTTCTGTTATTTTTGATTCTATGGGTTTGTATAACCTTCCACTGGCAATCCAGTCTGCATACAATATCTGTTTTTCGCCATAAGGTGAGGAGAAAGTTTCATCAATTCCAATAATGTTCTTTCGGAATTTTTCAAAGTATCGTTCAAGTTCAGACATGACACTTACATTGGTTTATACCACAAATATAACAGAAGGTAAATATACACATCATTTTACGTTTTTCTGTTACTCTCAAAGCGTAGCGACCTCCAACTCACTGTAAAAACTCTCCGAAACTCTGCGCATAAGCGCCAGCGACTCTTAATTTTAACTCTGCGGTAAAAACCATTTCTAATTTCTCCCTGCAAAACGAGAAAGCAACCTTAGAAACTCAATGTATAACCATATGAGTGTTACCATCAGTCCAAATGCTCCGTACCATTCCATATATTTCGGTGCCGACATTTCAGCGCCACGTTCAATGAAATCAAAATCCATGATCAGATTAAGGGCTGCAACAACTATTATTACCAGACTAATTAAAATTCCTAAAGGTCCTGAGGAGTGCATAAACCCAACAGACATACCAAACATTCCTAAAATCCAGCTAGCCAGATAAGCAAAGAAAATTGCACCAGTTGCCATCATTACACCGCGACGAAATTTTGGAGTGGCTCTAATTCTACCAGATCTGTACAAGAATAGCATGGTAAAAAGTGTACCGATAGTTAATAATACTGCCTGAAAAGGAATACCTGGATATTTTTGATTAATAAAAGCGCTGATTCCGCCCAGAAACAAACCTTCAAGTATGGCGTATATTGGGGCTGTAATCCCTGCCAATCGTGGTTTAAAAACGGTAATTATGGCAGTTATGAAACCTCCAACTGCACCAATAATCAGATATGTCTGTGCACCTGCAGGATTTTCTCCTGTTACCATTCCCCAGGTATATGATGCTGCAGCAATTACCAGTAACAACATAATGCCAATTTTTGTGATGGTGCCATTAATGGTCATAGTGCCGCTATCAGTAACATTCGCAGTCTGTTTGGCGAAAATTCTTTCCGACATGGCCGGGTTTGATGATTTCATTGCTCTCATAGTATCTCTTAATTAGTGATTGTAAATATATCTTTTTCTTTTTTTTATGGTTAAGTTATTCCAAACTATGTGCCAAATGGTAAATTGTCAGTTTTACTGCAGAGGTAGACGAGAGTCGCTGGCGCTTATGCGCAGAGTATCGCAGAGTTTAACAGATGCCTATATTTCGTTATTTCTTTTAAATACTTACTTTTGATTATGCGCAAACGATGGAATAGTCTGTTAAAAAGTGAGTTCTTCAGGAATGTGGCAACATTGATGACAGGGACAACGATTGCGCAGATAATTGCTCTGGCGATTTACCCTATACTTACCAAGATATATTCCGATACTGATTTTGGTTTGTTCACTCTATACATGAGTATTATTTCTATAACAGGAATAATGTCCACCGGTAGATATCAGCTGGCTATTCTCATGCCGGAGGATGATAAAAAAGCAATAAATCTTGCTGCCCTGGGAGTATTCATTGGATTCTTCCTGAGTGTAATATTACTGCTGCTTGTAGTATTTTTCAGGGAGAACATTGGCATCCTTTTTAAGAATGAAGCGATTGTAAAATGGGCCTGGTATATTCCGTTATCGACATTTCTCATTGCAATTTTTCAGGTTTCCATTTATTGGTTTAACAGACATAAAAATTTCAAACAGACCGCTGTGGCAAACCTTTCTCAATCGGTCACAAATTCAGGTCTTAAGCTATCTACATCATCTGTGGTGCATGGTGGTGGCGGACTAATTGCAGGGGCAATAGGTGGACAAATAATTGGTGCAGTGTGGTTTATCGTCAAATGGATAAGAACATACAGGGAGCATTTCCGAAACATTTCTTACACTGCAATGATGAAGGTTGGGAAGGAATATTACCGTTTCCCCGGCTTCAATTTGCCCAATAACCTGATCAATAATATTTCAAATTCACTGCCTGTTTTCCTCTTAAGTACTTTTTTCACCTCTTCTCATGTGGGATTGTATGGAATGGGGTTTGCAATGATATTCAGACCGATGAATCTGATCACAAATTCCATGGAGCAGGTATTTAGTCAGAGGATTATTAATAAGTACAACGATAAGCTTCCCTTGTGGAATGATATCAGGCTATTGTTGCTGCGTTCTGCCCAGATTAGCATTATTCCGTTTCTTCTGGCGGGTATATTCGGTCCTTTTATTTTTAAAGTTATTTTCGGACCCGGATGGGAGGAGTCGGGGAGATACATGCAATTGCTGGTTCCATGGTTATTTGCAGCATTTATGGCAAATCAGCTGACCTTCTTGCCTGATATGTTTTCAAGACAGAAGACGGCCTTTTTATTCAATGCAATTAGGTTGGTTTTGAGAATAGGAGGGATGGCAGTGGGTATTTATTTTGAGAGTGTCTATCTGATGCTGGCTCTGTTTAGTCTGGCGAGTTTATTGGTAGTAATTGCCACTATTGTCTGGTATATTGTGCTGGTAAAGAGCTATGAGAAGGAGCGTCCCGCTGATAGTCTTTAAGCCTCCGGATTATTCGATCATCATATAATATTTAATTTTCTACTGCGAATCTTTATACTTCAAAAAATATGTTTAAATTTGCACTCCTTAAAAACTAATTTTTAAGGTACATGGTGGATGTAGCTCAGCTTGGTTAGAGCACCGGATTGTGGTTCCGGGGGTCGTGGGTTCAAGTCCCATCTTCCACCCCAAATGCCGTACAGATTACTCCGTACGGCATTTTATTTTCCAATTAGTCCTGTTCAATTATTCAGAATAAACTTTAGCCTGAGTTATTCAATGATCTTTACATCCAATGGATTCTGCTTTTCTTCTGAAAATTTATTCAGATATTCCTTCCATTCCAGTTCATATGGATACTGTTCGCTATCCTTCCATGCAAATCCAGTGTAGTATTTTACTTTACCATCTATTGCTTTTAGATGAACAAGGAGGTGTGATTTGTCTTTCTCCTCTGATTCAATAAGTGTATAGGAGTGATAATATTCCGGCTGACAAACGATTCCCATCCCTAATTCTGAATCCCCATGTGGTTGCCAATAGGAAAACCAGTAATTCAGAGTATCAACTGCTATATCTCCATCATTTTCATGAAGGGTCAGTCCCACAGTAATCATATCTGTCCCTTTAACCTTAGCCACGACCTTCATAAGATTTGATCCAAGATCCAGACTGATCTCCTTAGATTCTGAAACAAGACCTTCAGGAGTTTTCCAGTCTTCATAGTCAAGTGTGAATCGTGTCTGTAAGGGTCCGTTTGCAAGAACATTCCATGCTGTAAAGTTCTTTGAAGTATATAATTCTTCATCAATATAAACGCCTAAACCTCCGCATCCTCTGGTGGCTCCCACATGGAAATTATCCAGTCCCTCGCCGGTATCTTCATGATAGCTACCCTCACCAGTTGTAGCTTTTTTATACCAACTATTGATAATAGGATAGTCAACTTTCTTTAGCCAACAGTCCATGCCACTTGATAAAGTCCCGGTTTTATCCCCTTCTTCAGCCAACTTTTGTGCTGTTGGCCCATAGGTTCTGAATGCTACTTTGTCATTTTCCCATGCAAAATCATCTGTACGCTCGGGTACAAATCGGGAGAATAGTTTTGATTCATATTCGGGCTTATCGTCCGTCTCTGAGATTATGAATTTCTTCTCCGACTTAGCTTCTATTTGACAATTGATCAGAAGCTCATCCATGGTGCCGTCAGCATCCCGGTCGTTCATCTGACAGATAATCTCCTCACCGGTATCAGCATTCTTCACCAGTAGGAACTTCATTGTAGAATCATCAATTCCTAAGCTACTAAGCTCTACAGAGATAATCTCATTCCGATTCTCATCTCCCGGATTTGAAACAAGTATTTCAATTTGCTGCTCACTTGTTCCACAGGAAAAGAGAAGGAGAGTAAGACTCAGAGAAATAAGGATTTTTGGGATGGTGTTCATGATGTGCATTTTTAAAATATGTCTATTTAAAATAAGTCAGTAACTGTTGATAATTGGGATAAATCTCCACCAACTTCACCGCATATTTTTTATATGGTGACATTATAAATCGAATAGATTTCAAATTTATACAAATATCCCATTTAGACCTATTGTTTATGTATTATTCAAAAGAGATCTTGCTAATTTAGCATTCGGATATTGTGAAGATGAGATATTGAGCGAACGGGAGAAATTGAGGTCGGTATATGATGTAAATGAAAAATTACTATATTGCTAAACCTAAAACCAATATATTCCAACAATAATGAAAAAAATTACAAGACTACTTAGCATCTCAGCCCTCATTATAGGAATGATGAGCCAGTATTCATGCAATGTTACCGAGCCAGAAATCATTCAGGCAGATGTAGCAACTATCGAACTGATTAAAACGGAACAAAAAGAGGCACTTATCATTGAAGAGATTCTTGATGAGATATTAATTGACTTTGAGGAGATTGATTTTTTGAAATCAACATCAACCTGTCCGGTGATTACCAAAGAAAGACCAGGAGATTCAAGATATCCCCTTATTATAACCAAGGATTTTGGTGAAGGCTGTGTGACAGACCGGGGAACAGAGAAGAGCGGTAAAATCATTATCGTCGTTGATGGTCCCTGGTTGGCAGAAGGCACAAAGCGAGTCATAAGCTTCGAGAATTATACACATCGGGGAATCGCTATTTCAGGCGAGCAAGTAATTTTCTCCAGAGGTATGAATGAAGATGGGTTCTATGTCCATGTTATCAAAGGAAATATTCTTCTTGAACGTCCTGATGGAGTTGTTGTTAAAAGGGAAATACATAAGCGTCGGACACGTATTGCAGGTGTTGGAGATGCAGAAATTCTGAATGAATGGCTGATAGAAGGATATGTGGAAGTCAGTAAATCAAATGGCAAAAAATATGTTATGAATGTGAAGGAGCCTTTACACAGGATCCAGGGTTGCCGCTGGTACCAATCAGGAATCAAGGTAATCCATTATATAGTTGAGCAGAGTGAAGATCGCAGATATGAGTATACAGTCAGTATTGATTATTCTTATACAGAATCTGATGATGCTTGTGATAGCTTTGTTTTGAAATGGAAAAATGACAACGAAGCCGAGGTGGTGGATTTAAGTGAGTAATTCCACCTAATTTTTCAGGCCAATATTTTTTCAATGGGGCCTTCTCAAAGTTAGTTTTGAGAAGGCCCCATTGATGTATAATGCTCTTTGATGCATCTGTTATGGTAATCACCTGTGAAATACATCTATTATTTTGCAACGATGTCTTTATGTAAATTATACTTCAAGTGGACGATTTGCTTCTATATCTGTACAGAGAATCTCTGAATTTCTGCCATGTATGGTTTATTATATAGAATGATTGAAATTTCGGATACAATTAGAATTTTTAAGATTCTGAGTTAATATTTCTTCAAAGATTTAGCAATAACTTTGAAAGTGATCACCCCAGGGTATAAATAGCCTCAAACCTACAAAAGTAAATAACACAGGACATGGTACATAAAGCAATAAGTTTTGAACCACTAAACAGATTGATATGAGGCTCAAAAAAAATATAATCACTGTAAGCGTATTACTCCTGATCTTCTTTAATACATTAAGTGCTCAGGAAGCCAGACGGCCAAATATCATTTTCTTCCTGGCTGACGATCTTATTTTTGATGGAATCAGTGCCTATGGCCGTACAGATATAAAAACTCCAAATATCGATCAAATTGCAGATGATGGAGTAAAGTTTACGCGATTCTATAATACCACGGCCATTTGTATGGCAAGCCGGGCTCAATATATGACAGGTCTTTACGAATTTTCAACGGGATGTAATTTTGACCGTGCTAATCTGGCACATGATCTTTGGGAAAAGTCTTATCCGGTTATCTTACAAAATCATGGATATACAACAGGATTTGCTGGAAAATTTGGTTTCCGGGTAGATGAACCGGATCATAAAAAAGGATCTGTTGAAACAGTAAAAAAATCTTTTGATTGGTGGTGTGGTTGGCTTGGACAAGGAAATTACGATATGTCCAGGAATAAGGAAGCGGAAGAATATATCAAACTTTATGGAGATGAATCAGAGCATACCACATATGCATTGGGTTTGATGGGACAAGCGTTTATTAAAAAATATGCGGATAGTGAAAAACCTTTTTGTTTGTCGCTTAGTTTTAAGGCTCCGCACACGCCTTATGATACAGACAACAGGTATGACAGTACATATGCCGGATGGGAATTTGCTAAGCCCCAAAATTATGGGGGAGGGGATAAAGTTCCACCTCATGTGAAAGCCGGCAGACCTTATGCTAAAGGGAAATCATGGCTTAAAGATTACCAGGGATCCATGAGCAATTACCACCAGATGGTATATGGAATGGATGAAGCGGTGGGTATGATCATGGAGGAACTTGAGGATCATGGCTTAGACGAAAATACTGTCATTATTTTTACATCAGACAATGGCCATTTTAATGGTGTAAAAGGCCTCGGTGGAAAATTACATCCTTATGAAGAAGGCTCGCTGGCTCCAATGATTTATTTAGATCCAAGGGTCAGTAAAAAGAAAACTGATATTGTAACATCCCTTTCAGGAAATATCGATATCGCTCCCACAATACTTGAGCTGGCTGGGGCCGAAATTCCTGATGAAATGCAAGGGAGAAGTCTGTTGTCAGTAATTAATGGCAAGACAAAATCAATACATGAATCTTTGCTTCTGATCAATGTATGGGGAGCCAGGGCAGCACAATCCATTGCTGTCGTTTCTGAACAATGGAAATATATTCATTGGTTTTATGGAGCAGATGGCTATCAACAGAAGGAAGAACTGTTTGATATGAAAAAAGACAGGTTGGAGCTTTCGAATGAAGCGGATAATCCAGCCTTCAAAAAGAAATTATCGAAAATGCAGAAGGAGTACGATCACTGGATGGATTATTGGGCGAAAAACCACCTGCCAGGTTCGGATTATGAGTTATACTCAGATCTTGCAAAAAGAGATGCTGATTATCAGTCGTTTGACGAGACGACTATTGAGAAGATGGGTATTGGAGTAAGTGAAAAAGACAGAAAGAATGCTGGAAAAAAGGGGGCTAAGCAGCCAAATATTCTATTCATCATGTCTGATGATCACTCCAGCAATGTAGTAGGCGCCTATAACAGCCATCTGAAAGATTATGTGCAAACTCCGAACATTGACAGGTTAGCGGAAGAAGGGGCTATGCTTGCGAATGTTGTATGTACGAATGCATTGTGTACGCCAAGCCGCAGTTCCATATTAACCGGAAAGTACAGTCATAAGTCAGGAGTTTATACTTTACGAGAAGAGTTAAATTCTGCTGATATTCCAACGCTGCCGAAGTTGTTTAAACAAAATGGTTATCAGACCGCTGTTGTGGGCAAATGGCATATTCATGGAGATAATCTGCATGGATTCGATTATTATGCTGTTACGCAAAGTCAGGGTGCATATATAAATCCATCTTATGTTACAAAAGATGGAAAGGTAAAACGGGAAGGGCATTCCACTGATATTATCACTGATTTAAGCATCGAATGGCTTCAGCAAAGAAAGGAAGGTGATCCTTTTATTTTGTTGACGCACTATAAAGCAGCTCATGGTCCGTGGCATTATGCTGATCGTCACAAGGCTCTTTTTGCAGAAGATATTATTCCTGAGCCACCCACATTATTTGATGGATATGAAAACCGTGCTCCTGGTGGAGTTGGTTCAAACCAGGCCAGGATACATAATCCGGGAAGCAAAATGTCCTTATCGTATTGGTTTCAGACAAATAAAAAAGGCAAAAAGGGGAAATGGCCCACCGGTCAGCTTAATCTGGATGGAAAATCGGAGGAAGAGATAACCCGAATCACCTATCAAAAATACGTCAAAGATTATATGAGGTGCGTTAAAGGCATAGATGAGGGAGTAGGAAAATTACTGGCTTATTTGGAAAGCATAGGTGAACTGGATAATACAATTATTATTTATACTTCGGATCAGGGAATGTATGTAGGAGAACATAATTTTTTCGATAAGCGTCTTGCACTTGATGAGGCAATGAAAATGCCTTTTTTGATCAGGTATCCAAAAACGATTGACAAAGGAAAGGTAGTTGACGAGCTTGTTAATAATGTGGATTTTACCAGCACCTTGTTGGATTTTGCACGTATTGACATTCCGGATGAGATGCAGGGAATTAGCTTCAAGGAAATCCTGGAAGGGAAAAAGCCGAAGGAAATTCGCAATGCCTCATTTTATGCTTTCTATTCAGGTGGGTCACCGAAACATTATGGAATAAGAACAAAGGATCATAAGCTGCTAAAGTATGTGGATAAAAATGGCGATGTGATCGGAAGTGACCTGTTCGATCTTTCCAGGGATCCAAATGAACTGGTAAATCTATATGATAACTCAGATTTTGATTCTTTGAAGGATAAAATGGAAAGGCTGCTAAAGGAAGAAATAGTAAAGGTAGATATCGATCCAGGGCAAATGCCGGGAAAGCTAAATTCGAAATAAGTAACTAACTACGTGAACATCAGTATTATGTATGCCAGTATAAAATGTGTATGGCAAACTATATCATGAAAACTACGAAAAATATCCATTGGAAAATATCAGGTTTTTTTGTTTGCGCAACACTTGCTTCAACGATTTCAGCACAGGAACAACCAAATATTCTCTATATCATGTCAGATGACCATTCATTTCGGGCTATTGGAGCTTATAATGAATCATTGAAGGCGATGAATATTACACCCCATATTGATCAACTGGCTGAAGAGGGTGCAATATTTATGAATTCTGTCTGCGCCAATTCCCTTTGTGCTCCAAGCCGTGCTTCAATTATTACGGGAATGTACAGTCACTGGAATGGAGTCTATACCTTGCGTGAAAGATTAAATGGTGAGTATCTTCCTACCCTTGCCAAGGAGTTAAAAAAGGTTGGTTACAATACAGCAGTAGTTGGAAAATGGCATATAGAAGGAGATAACTTGCATGGATATGATTATTATGCGGTAACTCATGGTCAGGGAAGTTACTGGGACCCGGCCATGACTACATTAGACGGAAAGGTCAATAAAACTGGTTATACAACCGATGTATATACTGATGTTGCTATGGAGTGGTTGGATTCCCTGGATAAGTCTGAGCCTTTCTTCCTTATGCTTCACCAGAAGGCTACACACTCTCCATGGTATTACGACACCATTAAATATCCGAATTTCCTCGAGGGAATTGAAGTTCCGGAGCCTGTTAATTTAATGGATGATTATGCAAACCGTGATGTAAACGGGGTCCCAAATAAACAGCATAAGATCCATGACTATTTAAATCCTGAAACAACAAATAAGGACATACTTGTAAATGATTTTGTCGATTTAACCTGGGTGACCGGGAGTATTGATACAACCGGAATGACAGATACAGAAATTCTGAAAGCCTGCTATCAGAAATATATGCATGATTACCTGACCTGTGTCAAAAGTGTAGATGACAATGTGGGAAGAATTATGCAGAAGTTAAAGGATGATGGGATACTTGAAAATACAATCATTATCTATACTTCCGACCAGGGGATGTTTTTGGGAGAGCACAATTTTTATGACAAGAGGCTGGGTCTTGAAGAAGCTATGCGAATACCCCTGATCGTGAGTTTTCCGAAGGAAATTGCTCAGGACACGGTCATAGAAGACATTGTTAATATTGTTGATTTTGCTCCCACATTCCTTGATATTGCAGGAGCCAGAATCCCGGATGTAATGCAGGGCATCAGTTTCAAAGATCTT
>JAUUZQ010000102.1 GCA_030589895.1 Bacteroidales bacterium | reverse complement strand
TTGTTGCATTGTTGCATTGTCGCATTGTTGCATTGTCGCATTGTCACATTGTTACATTGTCACATTATAGTCTGAAAAGAAGCAGTATACGTAGATTCAAACAGCTTAACATATAATTCTTTCTTAAATATGTTTAATCTATCTTTGTGCCCTTTGTTTTTTATATAAAAAATTTATTACTGTATATAAGTCGAACAATGTTACCGGAAGTTTTCAATATTAAATTTACTACTCTTTTTGTCTGTCTGATCATCTTACTTCCGGGTAAGCTCAGTTCTCAATCGGTAAACCATTGGGAAACCATTGTTGAAACAGGACAAACTGTTAGCTACCTGGTGCCTCAAAGTGAATTACCCGCAGATTGGACCTCGGTAGATTTTGATGATTCTGCCTGGCTAAGTGGTATTGGGGGAGTTGGTTATGGCGATGACGATGACAATACAATTATTGCTACTTCCACTGTCTCGGTTTATGTAAGGTATAGCTTCTCCATTACAGATGTGTCTGCTATTGAAACCCTGCTTCTCGATATGGATTTTGACGATAGCTTTGTAGCATATCTGAACGGGACAGAGATTGCAAGAGTAAACCTTGGAGCACCCGGATCAACTACTTTCTATGATCAATTCTCAGATGGACTACATGAAGCAAACCTTTATAACGGAGAACAACCTTCGCGATTTACCATTGATAGCACAGTTTTAAAGGAACTCATCACAGGGGAGAATTCACTCTGCATTGAAGTACACAATGATAATATCAACTCATCAGATCTCTCGTCCAATGCTTTTCTTCATGCCGGCATCAACAATGCAAATAGCTATTTCAATGCTGTTCCATTTTGGTTTATTGAACCACTAAGTTATGAAAGTGAACTTCCCATTATGGTAATAAACACCAATGGTCAGACTATACTTAACGATCCCAGAATTGTTGCAGAGATGGGACTCATATATAAGGGTCCGGATGCGCTTAACAATGCAACTGACTCACTTAATATATACAATGGCAGAATAACTATTGAAATACGCGGGTCCTCATCGCAAATGTTTCCAAAAAAGTCATACACATTTGAAACACAGACCGATAGTGGAACAAATAATAATATTCAGCTACTGGACTTACCAAGAGAGAATGATTTTGTACTGAATGCACCATATAGTGATAAATCACTTATGAGAAATGTGATATCATATAAGGTTTACGAAGAAATGGGACGTTGGGCTCCCAAAACAAAATTTATTAACCTCTATATTAATGAGGATTTTAAGGGTCTTTATGTTCTTACTGAAAAGGTAAAGCAAGATAAGTATCGGGTTGATATCAAGCCATTGACAGAGCTTGATGTAAGCAGTGCCGATATTTCAGGTGGCTACATATTACAGATTGACAGGACCAATAGTTTAGCCAGTAATGAGTACTGGACTTCACCGGTAAGCCCTCCCTATTCACAATTTCCATCCAATACATTCGAGTATTATGATCCAAAGAGGGAAGACCTAACTGCTGTACAAGCTGCGTATATTAAAAACTGGACCAATACCCTGGATGGAGTACTGGCAAGCAGCAACTATAAAGATCCGGACATTGGTTATCGCAAATATATCGATGTTGGATCTTTCGTGGATTACCTGATATTTCATGAGTTCAATAAAGATGTTGATGCTTACAGATTAAGTACATTTTTTTATAAGGCAAGTGACCTGAAGGGTGGTAAACTGCATGCAGGTCCTCCATGGGATTACAATCTCACATTCGGTAATATGAATTACGGTGGAGATATTCTGGAAACATATAATTGGATGTATCCCAAAAGTGCAGGCAGATATTGGTGGCCAAGATTGGTATATGACCCATATTTTGAGAACGAAGTATTTTGCAGATGGAAATATTTAAAGGAGACCACACTTAACAAAGAACACATTAATTTCCTGATCGACAGCAGTATCAGCGTAATGGGTTTATCCATCGATCAAAATTTTGAACGATGGCCCGTCCTCGGCACATATATTTGGCCTAACGATTATATAGGAGATACTTTTGAAGAGGAGGTTGTATTCCTGAAGAACTGGATATCTAATCGTTTAAGATGGCTCGACCTTCAATGGGGAGATCAATGCATTGTTATGGAAACAGAGCCGTCAATTATTCAACCCCTGTATTCTGTATCGATACTTCCCAATCCATCAGACCTTTCATATACAAGAATAATTGTCCCGGATAATGTACCTGGTGAATACCAGCTCCGTATTCACGATCTGAATGGTAGAGAAATCTATAATCAGCAGTATTATATTGACCAGAATTCCAATGAAATTCTACTTGAGAATTTAAGCTATCTGGAATCGGGGATTTATCTGCTTAAGATATCCGGAGCAGGGAATATAAGCTACACCGGTAAATTGATACGAGAGTAGTAAATCGGGATGCGAGCTGCGGGGCGTGGATTATAGTTTAATCCCCAGAGATACCACTACGATATGCGCCTGGTCTGGATATGCTGTATTTACCTCATCTTCAAGTAAATAATAAAGTTTTAGTTCCATATCCTTCTTCATCTTTAATCGCATTCCGGCTATAACTTTGTTCAGAGAGTATGCTGCACTGGTGGGATCATTTAGTACCAGGTAAATTTCAAAACTTGAGTAAAAAGACAAAGGTGTACCAAACAGATCGTATTCAAGGCCGATTCTACTTCTATTGGTTAACTTATTCCCAAAATAATTATAGGAAGTAATATCATCAAAACCATATTGAAGCCTTTCCCTGAACCTTATTTTAAAGTCAGAGATTCTCAATCCGTATGTAATATCTCCATGGAACCTGTATCTCGATTCATACCTGTCATTATTCCGGACCAGGAGATACCTTGCTCCACCTCCAAGGGCAAAACCTTTAGGTAAATCATATTTAATACCTGCAGTAACCAAAGATCTGTCGTAGCGCAAACTGTTGTCATTAAATCGCTGACCAAGTTCCAGCGAGAGCTCCAGGTCTTTTGTAAAATCCTTTGACAGCTCAAAATTAACCCTGGACTGAAAATCCTGTCCGTAAAGATTGACTATTGAAATAAGGGAGATCGATATAAAGAATATGATACCGGGGAAAAGTCTCTTTTTCATAATGTTCAGATCTCTGTAATATAAGTGGGAAGGAAAACCAGAATTTTATCCGGGAACCTTTATTCTATATACAATAATTTGAGTTGACTATTCTTCCCGGTACTTGTATGCATAGGTTTTCCTCTTCACCATCCTGTCCTTGTGGTCATAATACTTTTTCTCCTGAACAAGTCGATCGATATATGAATATGTAATCCTCTCCACAACACGACCCTTCTCATCCATAAACTTCTCTTCAGTTACATCTCCATTCTCATCATAAGTGAAAGCCTCCCATTTCTTCACCTCTCCATCGCTGTTGAACTCTTTCCTTTCAATCACATTTCCTTCTGCATCATAGGCCTCAATCTTTTCAACAACCGGCTCTTTTATACCATCAGCTATGAAATATTCATATGTAACCTGACTGGAGACTGCATTTCTGACAAGCGTTTTACTCCCCTGTCCAATACTTAATACTGGAATCAGGATCAATAGGAAAGTTATATATCGAAGATCAAGCCTCATAACAGAAATATTTATAATTTTTCAATAGTATACTCACCCAAATCAATCACTTCACCAACAGTAGTAATCGTTGCTTGTTTTATAATAGCAATATCCTCTGTACCACCTGTTATATCTTCGGAATAGACAAATACAGTGTAATCGCCCGGGATTAAATCCTTAAATTCGAAAACCCCATCGTAGTTTGTACGAATCCTATCATCATAATATTCATGGTCTCCATAGATAAGATATACCTCCAGTTCCTGTGCAAAGGTGACATCCTTGACCTCTAAAAACGGATAAGAGGTAGTGTTTTTATAATTGATCACTTTCACCACACCTGTTAATTTCGCAGAGCCATCATCCCAATCCAAAGTCTCATAACGATAAATGATTCCCTGGTCACTCACCTTACCCGATTCTAATGTAAGATCCAAAATAACCACCTGCTCCTCATCCGAAACAGTGGATGAATCTTCACTCATGTAATAAAGCTGATAGTCTCCGTCTCTCAGGAATGGAAATTCAAAAGCTCCGGTAGAACTGGTAGCAACTTTATCTCCTACAAAATCACTGTCACCAAAAAGGATGAACACATCTTCATCTACTGCAGGTTCCTCACTGATCAGAATTGAATAATCATTATTATAATACTGAGTCATGAGTACTCCTTCTATTCCACTTGATCCACCATAGCCTTCATCCTGCGTACATGAAAAAAAGAGTGGTATAAACATAGTGATCAGTATGTACTTCATAATTTGCGTTCTATTTTTAATACTTGTCAATACTCGCATTATCTACTATTTTAATTTGATTAGGAAGGCGTAAAAATAACAAAAATATAACATGAATTTCATTTTAATATAAGCAGTGCCTGCAAGAAAACTATCTAATTTTACTAAATGAATTATTTTTGATGAGATTTTTACTTTTTTGAAATGAGACGATGCTTAGTATCAGCGATTTGAGAAAAATAAAAATATCTCAAAAAGGAACATTTATAATTTTGCAGAGTTTCCTTGCAGGCACTGCGTAAGGAATAAATGTCAGGGAAAAGACGCAAAATAATCGTGTTTTTAATACATAAGCTTCAAAGCATGATGCAGTAATTACAAAGAACATACCGGGTATCAACGCTTCCAAATTTTTTATCTACCCGATATTTCGTAATTTGGGAAACATCTACTTTTTTATAGCAAATACTAAACCAAAACCCATCATCATGAAAAATCTTTTTCTGCTTATTTTACCTGCTATCCTGATGTTCTCCTGTCAGAATAATGATAAAAAAACAAATGCTGATCAAGGCGCCGAATCCTGTTCATTTAAATTAACAGAGTTATGGAGTACGGATACCATCATGCAAACTCCCGAATCGGTTCTATATGATGCTGAAAATGGTATTCTCTACGTTGCAAACATGTATTTAGCCACTGAAGAAGAAGACGGCTTTATATCAAAATTAAATTCAGATGGAACTGTCATTGAACTCGAGTGGCTTACCGGATTGAAAGCTCCTAAGGGGATGGGTATTGCTGATGGAAAACTCTTTGCAACAGATGTTGACGAATTGGCCATTATTGATATTGAGAGTGCAAGCCTGCTGGAAAAAATCCCGGTGGAAGGAGCAAAATTTCTCAATGATCTGGCCATTGGTGCTGATAACATCGTATACTTTTCTGATTCCGAAACCGGCAAAATTCACATTTACAATGAGGGAAAAGTGGAAGAGTGGATCACAGAAGGCTTATCACGCCCTAATGGACTATACATAATGAACGGTATTGCAATGCTATCATCCTCAGGAAGTCATGATGTAAAATCAATTGATATTGAGAGTAAAGAAATGACCATCGTGGCAACAGGTATAGGAGCCGGTGATGGACTTGAGTATACAGGAATAGATGATTACTTCCTGGTTTCTGACTGGAATGGAGAAGTATTTATCATTGGAAACGATACAGTTCAATCGCTGCTAAAAACCAAAGATATCAAGATAAACTCTGCAGATATAGGATTTAATATGACGGAACAAATTGTTTATGTTCCAACGTTTTATGATAACAGAGTTGTGGCATATAAGCTGGAGAAGGAATAAGGGAATGGGGGAGGGGATTATTTCATGATCCCTTTGTAAAAGGTGTTTTAAAAGAAATTATTAATGATGAGTAAAAGATTAGTCTTGTTTATATGTAATTATTACCTTTAATTATAATTACCAAATTATGGACTATACTTCCTTATTCAAACGGCCTCCTTCCGAAAATTTGGATTTCTTTGAGCTAGATAAAAGAATGATGATTCCAAATTTATTTCCAACCATTTGTGCATTTCTCAATACGTATGGAGGTGTAATATTTATTGGAGTAACAAGAGATAAAGAATTTCAAACTATCACCATAGACCAGTTAGGTTCTTTTATCAAAGAATTTCATAACATATCTAAAAATAATAAAGCGTACCTTAATCCTGCTCTTAGTATCGGTATTGTAGATATTATAATTGATGGACATCCTCTAGTAGTAATTGAGGTACCAAATATTAGGAGAATTTTCAAGACTGGAGACAAGATCTACATACGGAAGAACATTACTAATCAAGTACTTGAAGGAACAAGTGAGTTGGAAAAATTTTACCAGAGAAAGAAGGGTAGCACAGAATTAGACATAATACCCTATTTAAGTAAAGCTGATCTAGATTTGGAGCTTCTAAATAAGGCCAGGAGTATTGCGCAACAAAGAGATTCCACTCATAAATGGCTGTCAATGAGTGATGATGAAATCCTTAGAGCTTCACATCTGTATCTGAAGGATCTTTCTTCGGGAAAAGAAGGTTATACATTGGCTTGTGCTCTTTTACTCGGAAAGAAGAGTACTATAAAAAGAGTCGTTCCGGAATACAAGCTTGATATATTTATTAGGAAGCAAAATATTGATCGTTGGGACGATATTTTAACTCTCGAAACGAATTTGATTGATACTCGGAATAGGGCTTTAGACTTTTTAAAGGATAATTTGCCAGCATCATTTTTTCAAGAGGGAACTCAGCGTATAGATCTGCGAGATGTGATTTTTCGTGAAGTCATTGGAAATATTATAGTACATAGAGAATACAGAGATACAAAGCCAACAACAGTTGTTGTCGAGAAGAATAGAGTAATAGCCACAAATCCTAGTATTGTTTTTAATCGGGGGCATATAGATCTTTACGATTTTTCTCCAGATCCAAAAAATCCTTGTATCAGAAGGTTTTTTAATGAGCTGGGGTGGTCAGATGAAGCAGGCTCCGGAGTTCGTAATATTAGGAAATATCTTGATTCATATGCTCATGGCGCAATCCCAGAGTTTATTGAAGATGAAATATTTACAACTAAAATACCCTTAAAAGTTTACTTACTTGGAGAAAAAGGCGATTATCTTTTACAACTATTCAGTATATCAAAGTTTGACATTGATACTGATCATTTGACTCTCTTTGCTGGCTTATTTATTAATCCGGATTTAGATAATTCTTCAGATAAAGAGGAATTCTTACAAAAATATATGAGGACCTTGATAAAAAACGAGGGGGAGCTTCAGAATATTAAGTTGCTGAAAAACAGTTATCTAGAGTTATCTGATAAAAAAAGTATAGGGAGCTTAGAAAAAATAGGGGGGGACCTCATGATAAAAAAAGGAGCCCATCTTATGAAAATATTGATTGGACTACTTAGGGAAAAATCTCTTGATGAATCATTGCAATTTTCGGAATCTGATAATAGAAATAGTTTTAGAGATAACTATCTGAATGTGCTTAAGAAGGATGGACTTATTGCTTTTACAATCCCAGAAAAACCAAACGATCCTAATCAGAAATACGTAATAACTGATAGAGGAAAAGCCTTGTTAGCCGGAATGGAAATTTAACTACTATATAGTCAATTAATGTCTACTGCTCAGGAACTACAGGAGTCGCTGGATGGAGCAAAAATCTTGCAAGAAAAGCAATTGCCTCCAAATGAACTTATTATAGATTTGCTACACGAATCATTTTCACTTTATCTACCAAAAGATAAGGTATCTGGCGATTTCTATTGGTTAGAAGTCGTAAACAATGAAGTGTTATTTGCGGTAGCTGATTGTACAGGTCATGGAGTCTCTGGTGCTATGTTGACAGTTAAATGTATTGATCTCTTGAATAGATCTCTAAAAGAGCATGGTTGTGTTCTTCCAGGTCACATTCTTGATAAATCCTTAGAATTAATCTTGCGGGAATTTCAAAACGATAGAATTAAAATTAGTGATGGAATGGACATTGCAATATGTTCACTATCTGAAAACACACTAAAGTATGCTGGGGCCAACAATCCTTTATGGATTTTCAGGGATGATTTGGTAATTGAATTACCCTCAACAAGACAAGGAATTGGATCGATAAAAAATCCTGTTCCTTATCTTACTCATGAGCAGTCCCTGATACCAGGCGATACTATCTATCTTTTTACAGATGGATTCCAAGATCAACTTGGTGGACCAAATAATAAGAAATACAAGGTCCGGAATTTTAAAAAATTTTTACTGACTATTAGCAAGAAACCGTTAATCCGACAAAAGGAATTGGTGAGAACTGAAATAACAAACTGGATAGGTGATAAGGAACAAACTGATGATATAACAATAATGGCTGTAAGAATCCAGTAGTTAATATGAATTATTAGGCTATTTCTTAGCCATTATTACGGGACCTTGTTGGTAAAGCTAAGAGCTTTGCATAGCTCGGTGGCTTTGAAGTAGTCATTCCTTAGGAGGGAGTTCTGCAACACATAAAAAAACCCGATCAAAGATCGGGTTCTGGGATGTGTTGCGGTGAGAGGGGGATTCGAACCCCCGGTACCCTAATCGAGTACGCCAGTTTAGCAAACTGGTGGATTCAGCCACTCTCCCACCTCACCGTTTACTGTGCTAAATTAATTATTTCCTATTTTCAGAACGCTGTTCTGTTAAGAGCATGACAAAAGTATAAAAAACATTAAACCTGTACAATACTATTCAAGTATTATTATTTCTTATTCTTTTGGTCTTTATTATAAACCCAAAATCCCTGATATTTGTCCTCCTTCTATTCCATATATACTATATTAGCAATAAATAATCACATAATCATGAAAATAGTATCACTATCCAAAGTCGAAAAAACTGAAGTACACATGGAAGGCGCCAAAGGTGCCTGGAAGCAAGTCCCCCTTTCCAAAGATGATGGAGCACCTGTATATTCTTACAGGGTATTTACTGTTGATGTGGGCGGACACACACCCTATCACCAGCATCCCTATGAACACATGAATTACATAATTGAAGGTGAAGGAGCGCTTGTCAATGAAAAAGGAGATGAAACTCCCTTATCAGCAGGCGATTTTGCACTGGTAAATCCTGATGAAAAACACCAGTACCGAAACAAAGGAGATAAACCTTTGAAATTGATATGCGGAGTGCCGAAGGAGTTTGAGTGAGAACAAACTTACCGGGTTTCTTCAAAAAGACAATCCATTGTTAAGCTGTTTGTGACTATCTCAAGACTATAGGCATTTTCAGTTACCCCAAAAGTTGATACCATCGTTAGAAATATATTCTTGTTTGTTTTGGAATTATTTTTAAACTGCATCAATTTGTTCTTTAGATTTAAGTAATACTGTTTACTTATTGTAATAGGATTATTATAAAATTTTACTTCGCAGATATTAATAATTCTATCATCTCTGTCAATAACGAGGTCAATCTGTGCATTACTGTTAAACCAGCTTGAATGGGTCGTATAAATTCTATCAATACCCAATTCCATTTTAAGCTGTTTGATATGTTTAAGACAAATAGTTTCAAATGCAAATCCGGTCCATGACTTATAAGTTTGCTTTGGAAATAAATTCATCCATGTTCCAGTCCCAAGTCCTTTATTAGGTTCAATGAACTTAAGATAAAACAAAGAATACTCATCCGACAGCCTGTAAAGAGAATTTCTGCTCTTTTTTGCGTAAGGAGTGTACTGACTAACAAAACCAGACTCAATAAGCTCTTCAAGTGTTTTTGAGTACACTCCTCCACTTCCGAATTTGCTTTGTTCAAGCAAATCATTTCTGGTAATTCCTTGTCTGGTTTTTGAAAGAACCCTAATAATCTTCTCATGTGCTTTCGAATTTGAAAAGAGCGATGAAAAGACTTCATTAAACTCATCTGTGAGATCGCCTCCCTCCTCAAAACATAAACGATCAATATTCTGAGCTACGCTTTCACCCTTTCTAATCTTCTCAAGATAATGAGGAACTCCTCCTATAGCCATATACAGTAAAACAATATCATAATGGCTTAGATGAATACTCTTACGCATTAAAAATTGTTCCGCTTCATGCAAATTAAATGCTTGCAATTGTATTTTACATGACAATCGATTATGCAATCCACCTTTGTTCTTAATGATATGATTTACCATAAATGAAGCAGCAGATCCACAAACAACAATAACAAGGTCATTTCTTTTTGTGCAGTATGTATTCCAAAAATGTTCAAATGCAGTAAGAAATTTCGATCTTGCAGTTGCTATCCATGGAAATTCATCTATAAAAACAACTTTCTTCTGCGCGCTTTTCATTCTATTCAAATAATCTTCCAGTAATTGAAATGCGGCAAACCAATCTTCAGGAACCCTCTCATTATCAAATCTTGATGATGAAGTTTTCAATTGGGTATAGAAATTACGTAGTTGATCTCTCATACTTCCCCTGTAATATCCTGTTATTTCAAATACTATATGCCTTTTGTATATTTCCCTGATAAGGAAAGTTTTTCCAACTCTTCTCCTTCCATATACTGCTATCAACTCAGAGGATTTACTATTTAGCATATCGTTCAAAATACCAATTTCCTTTTTTCTCCCTACCAACATGATATATGTTAATTAAATTTATTTGTCAATGCTCGTAACACTTCCAAATGTACAATAATATTTTAGTTATGGAAACATTACAAGCAGTATCTGTAAATGAATTATGTGACTGAACTATTTCCACAACATGGAACAAAGCCCCCTTTTTGGAAACTATTCGTGCAGGAATATCTTGGAAGTTTATCTTTCAATTAATCTGGAATATTGAAGGAAATTAAGCTTCTGTATATGAAAAAGGAGATAAAAACCCCTTATCAGCAGGCGATTTTGCACTGGTAAATCCTGATGAAAAACACCAGTACCGAAACAAAGGAGATAAACCTTTGAAATTGATATGTGGGGTGCCAAAGGAGTTTGAGTGACAAGGTAAAAGGTAAAAGAAAAAAGGTAAAAGTGCGTAAGCCCAAGCCTACCCTTTTACCTTTTCTTTTTTAAAATGACTCTGCCTAAATAGATCCCGAAGCGAGTTCAGGATAAGTGCGACTGGCACAATACAGCTCGTTTGACTCCTGTATTGTGAGTCTTACTTACTTCTCCAGAACAAAACTCCAATACTGGAATGTTCCGTCAGCAAAGTTATTATATCTTGAAGTTCCTTTTGTTCCTGCAAAAGTTTTGAATGAACTTCTTAAGAATTTTGGTACTTTTGAATCAATCAGGTTTTCTCTTCTTTCAGAGTCCTTATCCAGCGAAGCAACAACGTTTTGAGAAATATTGGTCTCATGCACAATTTTAAATCCTACATCCTTAATTCTCTTCAGAAAATCTTCAATTTCCTTAGGATAGATCATGTCTGCAATAAGCAATTTTCCTTCATCCTTCAATACACGGTATACTTCATTAAAAAAAGCAAGCATATCATTGTAACATCTGGCTGACTCAACATTCACAACATAATCAAAAAACTTATCTTCAAAAGGAAGCTTTTCAGCAATTCCACACTTAAATGATAAACCATCAACTTCGTAATAATCGTTACAAAAATCTATACTGCTGGATGAAATATCCATGCCAGTATAATTCTTAGGATCATGATATCGGGTTATGAATGAAGCTCCACCTCCCCTACCAGATCCAACTTCCAAAACATCACTTCCCTTCAAATCAGCACGGTTAACTACGTGATCATACAACTGAGCACAATACCTGTCAATCTCGTCGTCTTTCTTCAATTCCAGTCGTGGATCACCGTTTAGATATTCATACCCGTAATTCATAAAATTTGCAGCATTCTCTCCATCAAGCTTATTCATGGTTCTGTGCCACCATTGCCATAATGGCTTCCTTAATGGCTTAGGAAGTTCAGCATACTTTTCAACGATT
>JAUUZQ010000072.1 GCA_030589895.1 Bacteroidales bacterium | reverse complement strand
TATGCAAGTTAATCGTTTTTTAAGTAAAAAGAAAGCCTGAATCACCATTATCGCATTATCGCATTGTCGCATTATTGCATTGTCGCATTGTCGCATTGCTGCATTGTCGCATTTCTTCAAAAATAACTACCTTGCCGGCTGACTTATTTTTCAGATGAAAACCTTAGAGATAAAACAAGCCAATCTTTTCCAGGCGCTGATACCTATCATTATGTTAATTTGCATGATTGGGGTCAATGTTTTCTATTTTGGAGATCGCTCACTGGATGGTCCCAATCAATTTGTACTGATCTTGTCAGCTGCCGTGGCCGGTTTAATAGCCATTTCTCTTGGTCACAAATGGAATGCAATACTTGGAAGCATTATTAAAAGCATCAGCTCTGCAATGCCTTCAATACTGATACTTCTGCTAATTGGTGCGCTGGCAGGAACCTGGATGTTGAGTGGCGTAGTGCCAACACTGATCTATTATGGACTCAAGCTTTTTCACCCGAGTATTTTTCTTTTTGCAACTGTAATTATTGGTGGAGTAGTTTCATTGGCAACAGGAAGTTCCTGGTCGACGGTTGCAACCATTGGAATCGCACTGATTGGAATTGGAACTACTCTCGGTATTGATCGGGGGATTGTTGCAGGAGCAGTTATCTCAGGAGCCTATTTTGGAGATAAAATTTCTCCGTTGAGTGATACTACAAACCTTGCTCCTGCCATGGCGGGCACAGACCTTTTTACCCACATCAGGTATATGACTATCACTACTACCCCGGCCATGATTTTAACATTAATCATATTTTTAATTATAGGATTCACATACAATTTCAGCACCGAACCAACGGATATTGAACAGGTACTAAGCGCAATAGACTCAAAATTTAATGTCACACCATGGCTGATGCTGGTACCTGCTTTGTTGTTCTTTGTAATAATTAAGAAGGTTCCTCCACTGCCAGCACTTCTATTCGGATCTTTGTTGGGTGGTCTTTTTGCAATATTATTTCAACCACATCTGCTTCGCGAGATAGGTTTGATACTGGAACCTGAAACGCAAACTTTTTTCAAAGCTTCTTATATAACACTCATGCAATCTATGTTTGGCGAGATGACTATTTCGACAAGTCATCCTGCTGTAACAGAACTACTAACCACAGCTGGAATGCAGGGAATGCTAAATACGATCTGGCTGATTCTTTCTGCAATGATCTTTGGAGGAGCAATGGAAGCCGCCGGACTACTAAGGAAGATTACACGTCACATTATTGCAGAAGCTAAAACTGCAGGAGCACTTGTCTCCGCCACAATTGGAACAAGTATCTTCTTCAATATTACAGCATCCGATCAATATATATCCATTGTTGTTCCGGGAAGGATGTTTGCAAACACCTACAAAGAGAATGGATTTAAACCTGAATTACTGAGTCGGTCATTAGAGGATGGAGGAACAATAACATCAGTACTTGTACCATGGAATACCTGCGGAGCTACTCAGTCAAGAGTATTGGGAGTACCAACGGTGGAATATATACCATTTGCTTTTTTCAATATTCTAAGCCCTCTCTTCTCTATCCTGTTTGCATTTCTCAATTACAAAATACGACGGTTCGGAGATGATGTTCCCGTTAAGAAAGTAAGCTTACGCTGGAAGCTTTTTAAAAGAACTTAATAGATTCCTGGATACTTCTGAGGATCAAATTCGTTCATCATTCCATAGATCGCTTCAAAAACATCTTCCGCATTTGGATTTGAAAAATAATCACCGTCAGAGCTATATGCCGGCCGATGCTCATGTGCAGAAAGTGTTTGTGGTTCAGCATCAAGATCATAATATGCCTTTTGCTCTTCTATCACCTTTTGCATCATAAAGGCTGTAGCACCACCCGGAACATCCTCATCGAAAAAGAGAACCTTATTGGTCTTTTTTATTGATTCCGCAATTAGTCCGGTAGTATCAAAAGGAAGTAAGGTTTGTACATCTATCAGCTCTACATGAATATCAAACTCTTTCAGCTGTGCTACGGCAGTTTCGGCTATTCTCACACAGGAACCATAAGTAACCAGTGTAAGATCCCTTCCCTTTATCATAATTTCAGCTTGTCCCAATGGAATTCTGAATTCACCAAAATTTTCCGGTTTGCGCTCCTTCAGTCCGTAACCTTTGAGTGGTTCGATGACCAAAGCCGGATCATCAGCTTCAAGCAATGTATTATACATTCCGGCAGCCTGTGTCATGTTTCTGGGAACACAAACATATATGCCACGAATTGAATTAATGACCATGCTAAGTGGAGACCCAGAGTGCCAGATACCTTCAAGCCTGTGTCCCCTGGTTCTGATTATAACAGGTGCAGACTGTGAGCCTTTAGTCCTCCAGTGCAGAGATGCAAGATCATCACTCAGTGTCTGAAGCGCATAAAGGAGGTAATCAAAATACTGAATTTCAGCAATCGGACGCAATCCCCGAAGTGCCATTCCAACTCCCTGTCCAATAATTGTGGCCTCCCTGATTCCTGTATCCGTTATGCGCAATTCACCATACTTCTTCTGCAAGCCATCGAGCCCCTTGTTAACATCACCAATCCTCCCTGTGTCCTCTCCAAATGTAACAACCAGAGGGTTTTTACTGAAAATGGCATCAAAGTTATCTCTGATAATCTCCCTTCCATTGACCATGATCTTTTCATCACCGTACTTAATGGCTACCTGAGGAACCCTCAGGGCTGAGCGGTCTGTTTCATTATACAGCCTTGCACTGTATCTCTCATAATTCAGTTCCTTGTACTTGTCAAGCCAATTCGAAATATTCTCTTGTAGTTCAGCACGAACAGGACATGTCAAACATAGATTGCGCATAATGCGCTTAGCTGTCCCCTGAACATCCTTTCGAATAGGATGCATGATTCTTTGCAGGTCCTTGCTTAATATTCCCAGCTTATCAACCTTCTCCTGCTGACAATTACATGAGCGGCCATTAATGATAGACAGTAACTCATCCCTCTCCCGTATGATAGGTGCTGTAAAATTCTTCCATGCCCGATCTCTTGCATCACGTGCCTCCTCAGCTGCCTTTTTCTTTAATTTTTCTAATTCAGAAATATCGGCAATATTACTTTCCAGGATCCACTCCTCCATCTTCACGAGCGGATCAAATTCAGCTTCCCAGTCCAGTCTTTCCCTGGATTTATATCTTTCGTGACTCCCCGATGTACTGTGTCCCATAGGTTGAACCATCTCTTCAATATGAAAAAGAACCGGGACATGCTCTTCTCTGCACTTGTCGATACCAGCTGAGAAAACTTCAATTAGCTCCGGATAATTCCATCCCCGGGCTTTTAGAATTTCTATGCCATTTGTATCATCTGATTTTTTAAAGCCATTAAGTGCCTCTGAGATACTCGCTTTCACAATTTGATGATCTTTGGTAACAGATATTCCATAGCCATCATCCCAAACTGCAATGGCAACCGGAATCTGCAATACTGCGGCTGCATTAATAGTCTCAAAAAACAATCCCTCCGCCGTACTGGCATCACCTATCATTCCAAAAGCCACCTCATTACCTCCTGAGGAGAATTTTTTATATCCCTTGAGTTCCTTATTCAGCCTGAATAGCTTCGACGCGTAGCCAAGACCAACAAGCCTGGGCATCTGTCCGGCTGTTGGAGAGAGATCAGCACATGAGTTTTTCATGGAAGCCAAATCATTCCAGGAGCCATCTTCATTCACGCTCACTGTGGCAAAATGATTGTTAAAATTTCTGCCCGCACTACCTGGATTCAGCTTTTCGTCTGTGAAACCATAAAGCTGATAAAAAAACTGCTCTGCAGTAAATAGGCCTGCGGCCATCATAAATGTATGGTCACGGTAATATCCCGAACGCCAGTCTCCATTCCTGAATCTCTTGGCCATGGCTATTTGAGCGATCTCTTTTCCATCGCCAAATATTCCAAACTTTGCCTTACCGGAGAGGACTTCTCTCTTTCCCAGAACTGCAACCTTCCGACTAAGATGAGCCAGATAGAAATCTTCTAATATTTCGGTCTTATCCAATGTTATTTTTTCACTACTCATAGGAAAACTTATTTATCCAATTATGGCCCGAATAAGTACGGGATTTATATCTTTGTAGTAGCAATTTCACAATCCTTTTGACAACGTAAAACTAGTATTGTTCAGATGTTTTTAAATATATTATTATTATCCGCTGTTCTGCTCAGCATATCCATGCTGGGAATGGCTCTTAGTATATTGGTAAAGAAGAAAGGTAAATTCCCTGCATACCAGATTGGCCACAATAAGGACATGAGTAAAATGGGTGTTAAATGTGTCACCCACACTGAGAGAAATGAACATCGCAAGAGAAGAAAAGCGAGTGGCTGTGACGGATGTCAACAAATCTCCTGTTAAATTGTTATATACATGACTGAAAGAAACGCTGATAATTGCGCTTTCCTCCTCGAAATTTCAGTCTTTTACTTCATTAATAAATAGAATACAGTATGATTCAAGTTATGCTACTATCCATAGCACTGATCCTTATAGCATTTGCAGGTTTGGGAATAAAATTACTGATCGACAAAAAAGCCGAATTTACCGGAGGAAGCTGTCAGGCAACGGCCTCATCAAAGGAATTACAAGACAAGGGAATTTCATGCGGTTGCGGTGACGAATGCAAGTGATCCCGCTGGGATCAAACAGGATGAAGCAGAAGTCGGGATTAGTAGTGTAAGAAGCTATTTGCTAATCATCCTGGCAAGTCCTGGTGTATACCACTCCTGGTAGATGCCATCATCATCTGATAAAACAAAATAAGCCTCAACTCCTTTCAATCCGCTAATAAATTCCTTGGCTTTCCCGGGACCCATTACCATGCACGCTGTAGCAAGTGCATCTGCTGTCATGCAATCAGCTGTAAGTATAGTTGCCCCAAGTAGCTGGTTCATTTTGGTATAGCCAGTTTTCGGATCCAGGGTATGAACGATTTTTTTACCATCTACTTCATAATATTTTCGATAATTACCTGATGAAGCCATGGACAAGTCATTGAGTTCTAAAATTACCTGGTAATCCTGTGTAGATATCAGGTTTCCAAAGATAGGTTTATCAACCCCAATTTTCCACTGATTACCCCCGGGGTTCTTTCCTGCACATCTGATCTCTCCTCCTATATTAATCAGGAAATTATTGATATCCATACCCTTCAAAAATTTGGCTACAATATCAACCGAATAACCTTGTGCTATAGCATTTACATCCATTTGAATTTCCGGATATTCTTTAATCACACGACCTCCAACCAGGGAAATCTTATTCATTCCCACATATTGCATCAGGCTGTCAATGACCATGCTATCCATTTCCAGTTTCATCCCCGGACCAAATCCCCATGCATTGATAAGCGGTCCCACAGTTATATCAAACAAACCATCTGTAATTTCATATACTCTGAATGATTCATTCCACACTTCAGTAAACAATTGATCTGCTACTACAAAAGAATCATTGCTGTTCATCAGTGATATAATACTATTAGGAATGTAGGTCGACAAAGACATATCGAAGTCATGCAAAAGAGAATCTATCATAGGATTTATATTGATTGAATCCTCCGATTGATAAGTAATCACGTAAGTTGTTCCCTGGGTAAATCCCTGTATTTTCAGATAAATACCTTCATCGCTTTTGTCTTTACAAGAGAGAAGCGTTAGAAATGAAAGCAGGACAATAAATATTTTGATTTTCATGATATGAAGATTTTGGCTTTACAAAAGTAGGAAAATAATCCAAGCTATCGGTTCCCTCCCCATTATCACATTGTCGCATTAAAAAACCGCAAACAATATAAATCATTTGCGGTTTTCGACAGTTCTATCAAACATCAACCAAAATCATCGAAATCAACCATTTCATCTGGTACTCCCAAATCATACAGCAACTTCTGAACAGCATCATTCATCATTGGAGGTCCGCACATGTAATACTCGATCTCCTCAGGCTCCTCATGGTTTCTAAGGTAGCTATCGTACAATACCTTATGAATAAACCCTGTCATGCCGGTCCACTTATCCTCTTCCTTAGGCTCTGAAAGTGCCAGGTTAAACTTGAAATTTGGAAATTCTTTTTCAATAGCGCGAAATTCATCTTCATAGAATACTTCACGAAGTGATCGGGCTCCATACCAATAAGAGACTTGTCTGCCGGTCTTCAATGTATGAAACAGATGGAAGATATGGGATCTCATTGGAGCCATACCTGCACCTCCGCCTACATATATCATCTCCTTCTTTGTCTCCTTGATAAAAAACTCACCATATGGTCCGGATATCATTACCTTATCACCAGGTTTTCTGGAAAAGATGTATGAGGAGCAGATTCCGGGATTCACATTTCTAAACCTGCCATGACTAACATCCCATGGTGGAGTTGCAATCCTGATATTCAGTTTTACAATATTCCCTTCAGCAGGATGATTGGCCATTGAATATGCCCTATAAGTCTCTTCGGGGTTCTTCATTTTCAGATCCCACATATTAAACTTATCCCACTCATCCCTGAACCTTTCTTCAACATCAATATCCTTGAAATCAACCTCTAATTTAGGCACATCGATCTGAATATAACCACCTGAACGAAAATCCAGTGTTTCACCCTCCGGTAATTTCACAACAAATTCTTTTATAAATGTAGCCACACCATCATTTGAAACAACTTCACACTCCCATTTCTTGATTTCCAGTACTTCATCGGGAACACGGATTGTCATATCCTCTCTAAGTTTCACCTGACAACCAAGTCTCCAATAACTCTGCTGCTCCTTACGTGTAAAAAATCCGGTTTCAGTTGGCAGTATAGATCCTCCACCCTCCAGCACCTGGCATTTACACATTCCACATGTACCTCCACCTCCACATGCAGAAGGAAGAAATATATCCAGTGCCGTCAAGGTGTTCAAGATAGTTGAACCGGGACTCACCGTAGTCGCTTTATCATTTATTGTTAGTGTAACATCTCCCTGAGGAGTAAGCTTTTTTCTTGCAAATAGCAACATCGCAACCAGCAACAGAATTACAAATAAAAATACTGCTATGCTAACAAGAATAATTAGTCCGTTTGAAGCGAGAAATATCATAGTTACTGATTTATAATTTAATTCCCATAAAACTCATAAATGCTATACCCATCAATCCTGTAATGATGAAAGTAATACCCAATCCACGCAATGCAGGAGGAACATTGGAATAGCGTATTTTTTCGCGAATAGCAGCAATACCAACGATAGCGAGGAACCAACCAACCCCTGAGCCTAGTGCAAATGACGTGGCCTCAGCGATATTGGCATATTCTCTTTCCTGCATAAACAGTGCACCACCAAGAATCGCACAGTTCACAGCAATTAGCGGAAGAAAGATACCAAGCGAGCTATACAGTGAAGGAGTAAATTTCTCTATCACCATCTCCACCAACTGAACCATTGATGCGATCACTGCTATAAACATTATGAAACTCAGGAAGCTAAGGTCTACTTCAGCCAATTTAGGGCTAAGCCATGACAAAGCACCTTCGCTCAATATATAGTTCTCAATCAGATAATTGATTGGAACCGTGAAGCCCAATACGAATATTACCGCTATGCCTAATCCTGTTGATGTTTTTACTGTTTTTGAAACAGCCAGGTATGAACACATACCCAGGAAATAGGCAAATATCATGTTGTCAATAAAGATCGACTTGACAAATATGTTTATTAAATTTTCCATGAATTCTTTATTACTTCTGTTCTATCAAATCTTTATTTCTTGATCTCTGTATCCAAATGAAAATCCCAACAACAATGAGCGCCATTGGAGGGAGAACCATCAGACCATTATTTACATAACCCATCTCATAGATTGCCTTTGGTATGATCTGAATATCCAACAAGGTACCTGAACCAAGTAGCTCTCTGAAAAAAGCAACAAGGATAAGAATCATTCCATAGCCGAAAGCATTTCCTACTCCATCGAGAAAGGCCGGCCATGGTTTGTTTGCCAGTGCAAAGGCTTCCAGACGTCCCATGATGATACAGTTTGTGATAATGAGTCCGACAAAAACTGACAATTGCTTACTCACATCATAAGCATATGCCTGGAGAACTTCATCCACCAAAATTACCATGGTAGCAATTACTACCAGTTGTACTATGATCCTGATCCTGGGTGGGATTATCTTACGCATGAGTGAAATCACTACGTTTGAAACTGCCATTACCACCAATACTGAAATAGCCAGTACAATTGAAGGCTCCAATTTAACTGTAATTGCCAGTGCGGAACAAATCCCCAACACCTGAACCGTAATGGGATTACTTGCTCCCAGCGGCTCCCTCAGCAACTTCATGTTTTTCGCAGAAAATAAAGGTTCCTTATCTGTCATGTTATCTTTGTATTGTTAATGCGACAATGCGACGATGCGACAATGCGACAATGGGTTAATTAGTTTCAGCTTTTTCTTTAAAATGTTTAACATATCCCTGAAAATTATCCATAAGCATATCTTCGAGGGCTTTGGAAGTAATTGTTCCACCGGATATTGCATCAACGCCATATAAGTTATCATCAGAAGTTCCGCCCTTTACGACTTCAACAGAAACGAATTCTCCTGCTTCATTAAAAATCTTTCTTCCACGAAATGCATGCTCGAAAAAATCTGCATTTATCTCAGAACCCAAACCAGGTGTCTCTTTTGCATGGTCGTAGACTGCTCCATAGATGGAATTCATATCCGGATTAAAAGCGACATATCCCCAAATCGGTCCCCAAAGACCTTTTCCTCTTAGCGGAACGATATATTTTGTTTCACCTTCTGAACCGGTAAATACAAAAATCGGAAAAACTCTTTCCTCCACCGGCTTATCAGTCTGCACCTTGATATTCAATGTTACCTCGAAAGCATCACGTTCAACAATATTTCCATCAAAGTCAATTACATAGGTACTTGTGATGTACTTGTCAAACTCTTCATTGATATAGGCTTTCTTATCCTTCACCTCCGAAGCATCTTCGGCTTTCCCCACGGAACCAAGAATGTCACCCATTCTCTCAATTTCCTTATTCATATCCTGCAGAGGCTTAAGCTGCATGGCAACAAAAGATAGAAGTACTGCCACGATGATAACCATTACAGCCGAAAAAATAAAAATGTATGTATTACTAAAATTTCTCATTTCATGTAGTATTATGCTTGAACTTTAGCTCTTTTTAAACGTTTGCGGATATTGTTTTCAACAACATAATGGTCAATTAGTGGTGCAAAAACATTCATCAACAGAATGGCAAGCATCACACCTTCAGGATAGGCCGGATTCAAAACACGTATAAGAATGGCTAAAAATCCAATCAGGAATCCATAGATCCATTTACCACGTTCCGATTGAGTTGCAGAAACTGGATCCGTTGCCATAAATACAGCACCAAAAGCAAAACCGCCGAGTAGCAGATGCTCCCAAAAAGGAACCTCCATAAATTCGTTTACTGCGAATGTATTAAGAAGGAGTCCCATTACAGCTCCGCCTGCAAATACTGAAAAGATAATTTTCCAGCTACCAACTCCGGTTGCTATTAATATAAAGGCTCCGAGCAAAATGGCGAGAGTTGAAGTTTCACCAATAGATCCGGGGATATTTCCCAAAAACATATTCCATGAAGAATAAGCCTCCCCTATTCCATTTACAAACTCTGAATTGTTCTGTGCGGCTTGTCCAAGGATAGTTGCCCCGGAAAATCCGTCTACAGTTTCCATTCCTCTTCTCAATCCACCGATCCAAACTGCATCGCCCGACATCTGGGAAGGATAAGCAAAAAAGAGAAATGCTCTGGCTGTAAGCGCCGGATTGAGAATATTCATTCCCACCCCACCAAAAACTTCCTTGCCAATAATCACTGCAAATACAGTTGCCAAAGCTACCATCCATAGTGGAACATCTACCGGCATTACCAATGGGATAAGCATTCCGGAAACAAGGAAGCCTTCAGCCACTTCATGACCACGGATCTGGGCAAATACAAACTCTGTCCCCAGTCCGACCACATAGGAAACAACAATTATTGGGAATACTCTAATGAATCCGTACCAGATCATCTCCCAGAATGAAGCGTCAATTCCCAAAGCCAGGAAGTGGTGATAACCAGTATTCCAGATTCCAAATAACAGGGCCGGTATCATGGCAATAACAACCAGAAACATAGTACGTTTCATGTCCATTGCATCCCTAATGTGTGTCCCGCTTTTTGTAACTGTATTCGGTACGAAAAGAAATGTTTCAAATGCCTCAAATGTTGATTTGAACAAGTGAAACTTTCCTCCCTCTTCCACATTGGGCTTAATCTTATCGATATAGCGTCTTAATGCACTCATGTTGAATGTCGATATTATATATTATTCTAATTCTTTTCTAAGCGTGTTGAGTCCTTGTCTCAGGACTGTCTGAACCGGAGTTTTCGAGGCACAGATGAACTCACACAGTGCCAAATCCTCTTCAATTACCTCATAAATACCCAGTTGCTCCATCTTGTCAATATCATCTACGATAATAGACTTTAGAAGTTGTACCGGGAAGATGTCCATAGGAACTACCTTTTCGTATTCTCCTGTCATTACAAATGGACGCTCGCCTCCACTTAAATTCGTATCCAGTCTGTATTCACGATTCGGTGTGAGCCATGACAAATATGTCTTTGAAACAGAGAACTTTTTCAGTCCCGGCAATACCCAGCCAATAAATTCATAATGATCTCCTTCAGGGATTACAGTAAGTTGTGAATCACTGAAACCAATATAACCTTCATTGGATATTTGTCTGCCTGTAAGCACATTGCCACTAATCAGCCTCACATTTTCTTTCAACAGATTATCCTCAATCACAGGTGTAATCTGCGCCCCTCGTATAAGTTTATAATAAACTGGCTTTTTGACTTCAGAGCCGGAAAGTGCAACGATCACATTCGGATCGTATTTCCCGGTTTTGAACAATTTTCCAATCGCCACAACATCCTGAGGCTTGACAGTCCAATATATCTCATCTTTATTTATAGGAGATATTTTATGAATCTGGATACCCACATTTCCGGTTGGATGAGGACCTTTAAATAAATGCCTTACTACATTTTTCGCATTTGTATATGTTTTTGCAGCAGGATAACTTGCATCCAAACTGAGATGAATTTCGCCATCAGTCAGTTTCGCCAAAGCATCAATACCTGTTTGAAAATCTTCTTCGGTATCCTTCATGATAAAATCATAATCAGGAGCCAGAGGAGCTGTATCAAAACCAGATATAAATATCGCTTTTGGGACATCATTCGGTGCTGCCACAATACCATATGGACGTTGTTGTATCACCGGCCATAATCCACTTTCAAGCAAATTTTCAGCAATCTGTTCACGTGTCAGTTTGCCGGGATCTCCCTGCAAAAACGATTCAGCAGTGTCCTTTCCATCATCTTCAATAACCACCTCAACAATCCGGCGACGCTCACCTCTTACAATCGTTTGAACAATACCACTTACGGGTGAAGTGTATTTTATCTCCGGCCGGTACTTGTCATAGAAAAGCACTGACCCAACCTTCACCTCATCGCAAGGCTTTGCAACAATTTTTGGAGTTAGCGAATGAAAATCAATGGGTTTAACTGCATACGTTTTAGACCTGGGCGCTTTTATGAAAATTTTGTCAGCCTTGCCCTTAAGTTTAATATCAAGGCCTTTTCGTATCTTGATAATTTCAGACATAAAAATTACGGGTTCAAAAAATTAATACCAAGACAAAAATAGCTATTTTTGTGAATCAACAAACGCAAAACTATATATATTTATATTGTTTCATAACAAGTATATAATTGATTTAATCCCACTCTGATTATAAATCATTAAGTTGCATTGCATTAATGGCATAAAGATTGTATCCCAAGACGCTATTTAGAAGTACTATTTATGATGATAAAAAAAATAAAACCAGGGCTAATTCTAATAATTTTGTTATTTCCGGCAGCAATTCATGTGCTCAAAGCTCAGGATGCTGCATTTGACAAGGATGGTATTGCCAGGGAAATATTGATGGATGAAAGCATCAGAACCCTGCAATTTTACAGAGAGGGTTGGATCAATAGTTATCCTATTATGACAATGAATTCAGATGTTCCGCTGGTCCTCGAATTTGACGAACTTACAAGTGATGTAAACCAGTTCTCATATCTGGTGATACATTGCAACGCAGATTGGACACAATCTGATTTATATGAACAGGAATACATGGAAGGATTTTTTGAGAATCAGATATCCGATTTTCAGACTTCTTTTAATACCTATTATAACTATACCCATTTTCAACTGACATTGCCAAACAGGGATATCATGTTTAAACGATCCGGTAACTACGTGTTGATTGTCTTCAGGGAATACGACAGGGAGGATATCGTTTTTACCAGAAGATTCATGATATCAGAAGCATCTGTTGGAATTGAAGCAAAAGCAAATCGTCCGATTCTTACTTCTTACCGCGATTGCTGCCATGAAATAGATATTACAATAAATACAACGGGATATAGAATTGACGCCCCCTACTCTGAAACAACATTGTCTATTTACCAGAACGGCGTATGGGATTATGAGATCAAGGGGCTAAAACCTTTGTTTGTAAATCCGGAAGAACTGGTATATGATTACCAACAGGAAAATATTTTCGATGGGGGGAATGAATTCAGATTATTCGATACAAAAAATACAAATGTCAGATCCTACTATGTTCAGAATATTGAATATGTCTCACCTTATTTCCATTTTGAACTAAAACATGACAAAGCAAATCCGCCACATTTGTATTTCGACAGGGAAGATATGAATGGTAAGTTTTTCATTGAATCATCACAAGGATCCGAACCTGCAGTAGATGCTGATTATGTGTTTGTCCATTTCACCCTGGACATGCCTCTTCCCCTGGCAAATGGAACTGTTTATATAGCGGGAGAATTAACCAACTGGCAATTTACTGAGTCCAATAAAATGAAATACGATGCCGGAACATCAGCTTATCATGCTACCCTCTTGTTAAAACAGGGAATCTATAATTACCGGTACATGTATCTGAATGATGACCAAAAAGTGTTTTCTGTTTCAGAAATCGAAGGCAGTCATTACGAGACTGAAAATGAGTATCTCATTCTTTTTTATCACCGCAAAGCAGGAGAGCGATACGACAGACTGGCCGGTCATCAGATCATCCACTCAAATATTCGCTAGCCTGCATTATTACCTTCGGTAAGGCTAAAGATATAAATACTATGCCATGCAAATAGATAAAGAAATAAGTATTGAAGATCTCGTGAACTACAAATCCGAATCTGTAAGATATCTTCGCGACAAGGGAATCAAATGTATCGCATGTGGAGAACCGATATGGGGAACCCTGGAGGATGCAGCACTGGATAAAGGATTTTCACAGGAGGATATAAAGGGCTTTGTGAGAGAATTGAATGAGTTGTGAAATTAAGGCCCCGAAGGTGTTAAATATTATAAAACAATATTTATCGTACCAGAGAAAATTAGCCAGGCAACAATAATAATGACCAGGAAGGTGAAGCCCAATAGAGGCTGGTTTCCATCTTTGGCTTTCAGCTCTTCAATTGTTTGTCTCCAGTATGTCGGTTTTTCATCTTCCCGCATGTTATACAGTTCAAAATAGACATTACCTATATAGGCCACAAAAACTGCCAATACTATTCCTCCAAAAATAGAGAAGAAGATGCCCACAAAGAGATAGAGAATTGGCATCTGGATGCGTACACTGCGTTGCTCCTTTAGATCGGCCTGAAGAAATGCAATACACTCCTTCTGATTTTTATCCCATGCAAAATATTCCTCTTCGAGTGCCAATCTGTCTGAAGTCAGCACTGACAATTGATTGCTTCCGGGATCAGAAACTTCAGTTTTTGCAACTTCAATTGTTGCGTTAATATCCTTCAGATCTTTATCGAACTGACTCTGCTTCGTCAAAAGAAGCTCTTCAGAACTTATCAATTCTTCCTTGAGTGCATCTATTGTTTCACCCGAATTTCTACTTTCACTAAAGTATGATGAAGCCTGTTCAGGCACTTCCTTATAAAGCTCTAACCTACTTATTTTATACTGATTACGGTATTCGTCCAGTGCCTCCATAGATTTGGACTTAGCCTTCATATTCTCAATCTTCACATCCAGCACTCCATCTTTAATATTCTCTGTAATGGTAAATGTAAGCAACATAAGAAATACAGGTATAATCAGCAATAAAGCACCAAAGAAATTGGCAGGAAACTGCACTGCAATGTATCTCACAAATTTTTGTCCGATAACTTTAAGCAAGCCAATACTGCTATCGAAGTCATTTTCATGTTCCGGATGATATAGTATATGACTTGGGATAATACAATCGGCAAATGTTATGATAACCGCAAGAAAAACAAGTATAAAGGAGATGAACATGTTCAGATTGATAGTAATCCCTATCAGGCTCATCGATAGATTCGGAATCCAGCCCATCAAATTCAATACGATCTCTGCAATAAGCAGGACTATAATTGCAATCAGGTAAAAAAGCACTGATTTAACCGAGTCCCAACCATTGCGAAATGATGCTTTCACCGAGCCATAGTCCTCCTTTTCACGCTGCTCAAACCGCAATGCTGCGATTTCTCCATATGACCAAACCAGTGGTATCAATGCAAATATTGCACTTACCATGACCAGTTCCTCTATTCCAACTAACTGACCAACAGCATAGAACAAAAAGACAATGAAAATTGCCGGTACGGTTCCCCACAATGCAATAAGATAAAAATTCTTATTTACGCTGATCTTCACGTTCCTGAACGTCATTTGATAAATCCACCAGGCCCAGTTTATAATGTAATGAACAAACATTTTGAACAGGAAAATAAAAGGTGGAAAGAATTGTCTGATAAACCAGATGATGGCATGTATGATCCAGTATACAACGAACTTGATCAATAGTATAAAATCAACTATCAGCAAGAACAAAAGATAAACGCCCCAGATGATCCACACTACTATATCATAGAGAAAACCAAGAGAATTAACGATCCACTTAAAGAGATTCCAGAACCCACCTTTCTTTGTCAGGAAGGCATCAGACTGTGTTAATCCAAACAGAAACTTTGGCTTCTCATCGGTAATTTTATAGTTCAGAAAAGCAAAGAGAAGAAATGATCCCGGATAGAGAAGGATGAAAGCGTGCGATGAAATTTCAAATACTCCAAATCGTAAAGCAATCAATAGAGAAAATGAAAATAACAAGGCTAAAATCTTTTTCACATAGAGTGTAACTTTTTCCATGTTTTTGGTCTTAGGGTTAGGAAATCAATATCAATAATAGGAAAAAAGATCGAAAAAACCCAAAAGAACTCCTCTTCCTCGCTATGTGGAGAACCTCACAAAGCAGGATGGAGTGGTTCACAAAGCAGGATAGAATGATCATAAAGCAGGATGGAATGATCATAAAGCAGGATGGAATGGTTCACAAAACAGGATAGAATGGTTCACAAATAATTCTGCACATAATCTGTAATTCCACTTTCCAGCGAGGTGAACGGTCTGTCGTATCCAAGCGATCGGAGCTTATCCATTTTTGCCTCGGTGAAGTACTGATATTTGTCACGGATATCCTCAGGGGTATCCATGAATTCGATCCGGGATGGAATTCCCATGGCAGAAAACGTATAATTCACCAGGTCAAGAAATGTAGAAGCACTACCGGTTCCAAGGTTAAATATTCCGGATGCTGGCCGCTTCTCCATCAGAAAGATAATTACATCCACGATATCCTTCACGTAGATAAAATCCCGTCGCTGACCACCATCCGTGTAATCAGGATTGTGTGATCTGAACAATACCATTTTCCCTGTTTTATTAATCTGATGGTATGCCTGGAACACCACGGAGGACATTCTCCCCTTATGCTGCTCATTGGGTCCGTAAACATTGAAAAATTTCAATCCGGCCCAGAAAAATGGTGATTGCTTCTGCTGCAAAACCCACTGATCAAATTCATTTTTTGATCTTCCATAAAGATTCAGGGGCTTCAGCTGAGGAACCAGATCATGAGCATCATCATATCCAAGTTCGCCCATTCCATATGTTGCTGCAGAGCTGGCATAGATCAATGGCAATCCATATTCTGTACAAAGGGCCCATACATTTTTTGAATAATCGAGATTGAGTTCAAGAAATGTAGACCAGTTAAATTCAGCCGTATCACTTCGTGCGCCCATATGAATAACCACCTGAATAAACCTGTAATTATCTCTTATCCATGATGAAAAATCCGCCCTGTCAATCTTCTCCCTAAAAACTTTCCCATCGTAGTTTACACTCTTTTCCACCTTCGTAAAATCATCCACCAATACAATATCCTTGTAGTTTCTGAAATTTAGTCCTTCAAGTATGTTGCTGGCAATGAAGCCCGCTGCTCCTGTAAGTACGATCATTTGGTAAAAGTAATGCAACAATGCGACAATGCAACAATGTGACAATGAAAAAATGCAACAATGCGACAATGCGACAATGCGACAATGCGACAATGCGACAATGCGACAATGCGACAATGCGACAATGCGACAATGCGATAATTCCATTATCTTTACTCCATGATTTACCTAACCCGTCGTGAAAGATTTAGTGCAGCGCACAGACTATTCAATCCTGCCTTATCGGATCAGGAGAACCTGGAGCAATTTGGTCCCTGTGCCAATCCAAACTGGCATGGCCATAACT
>JAUUZQ010000019.1 GCA_030589895.1 Bacteroidales bacterium | reverse complement strand
GTTTCTGCCAGCTAAGATTTGGATCTGTATAGGACGAATCATAGGTAAACTGGTCCTGACCAGGTATATGGGATGCAACAGGAGCAGCAGATGTCTTAAAGGAGCCCACATTCAGAACAGCAATAGCGCCAGTCATATCCAGACCTGAGGCACCCAGTCCCTTTGCACCGTCATCGATCATTAATCCATTTGTGCTGTTTGACGCGGAATGTCCCCAGGTTCCTGACTGATCCCACAAAGACAATGGTAAAGGATCCATAGCTTCCGGCTGTTCATCTTCAATAAATCCATCCACATTGGGCCATCTGCAAAGGTTAAGCATTTCACCATTTACAAATAACTGCCAGATATCCTCACTCAATGTAGTTTTATAAATCTGCCCCTCATATAGTTCCCATAGTGATTCCACAGGGATAGTGCCATCAAAAATCACTTCATGTCCATGAACTGCAGTAATCACTTTTGGGACCCCTGTCTGACCAGTGAAATTAGTGAAAACGAACTCTTCGTGGTAACTGCCTTCCATCAGAAATATAGTATCACCGGCAAGTAATTCAGATGCCATGGAAAGTGTCTTCACCGGCATGTTTATTGATCCGTCATTTGTGTCCAGACCCTCAGGTGAGACATATACTACGGATAAGGTTCCAGGATCTCCACCACTTCCTCCATCCTCAACAAATTCTAACACCAGGCTATCAACATACCAGGTTCCTGCAACATTATCTGTAAATGCAAATTCTACTGCTACAGTATATTCTCCATCTGCTGAAGGCAGCAATGCATCAATAACATATTCATAGACTTGGTATTCACTGTTACTGATGGTAATGTTCTTTGTTTGCTTACCATCTCCGGCAACCCGAAACCTGAATTGTTGTCCAACCGGTCCTTTTACGGCGGCCCTAAAGCTGTATTTTTTCGATGCTTCCAAACCTGTAATCGTATGTCGGACACCAATGACCTGCGGTCCCCCAGTGCCCACCACAGAAATATCAAGCATCAGGGCACTGTCTCCCTGAAAGACTTCTGTGTCTGATCCTGAAAAAACAACTTCTGATCCATTGAAGGCCATTAAGTCATGGTCAATGTATATCCCCTCTTCAAAGCCAGGATTTGGTATCAGGTTTTGTGCACCTATCGGAAAGGTGATTATTAAAATTAAAAAGAAAATAATATAAAAATTTCTCATCAGCAGCAGGCATAAATTATTTAAGCATGAAATTACATGAATCTGACAAATGATGGAGACATACAGATACTATGAAAATAGCAGAAATCGTGCAAAAAGTAAGATTCTTATAACATATAGACTATATGAGATAATCAGGAGTGCTTAATCTGTCATTTACTGGTCAACTTTCCCTTTTTACTCCTGGTCGCCGTAGCCGGCTTTAAGTGCATACAGTTTTTCCTTCAAACTTTCAATAAGTACCGCATTTTCAGCTTGATCATAGACATTTTGCATCTCAAACGGATCAATAGCCAGATCATATAATTCCCATGCATCGGGAGTTTCCCATCCCTCTGTACTTCCTTTCTTCCCCAAACCTTTGCCATAGAAATGAATCAATTTATAGCGATCTGTTCTGATCCCGTAATGCACGGGCACATTAGAACCTTCGATTTGCATCCAGTAACGATAATACATCGCCTCTCTCCAATCATCAGGTGTCTCTCCAGTCAAATTTTTCCTGAAACTTCTTCCCTGCATATCTTCAGGAACCTCAACACCAGCATAATCGAGAAACAGCTCTGCAAAGTCAAGGTTGGTAACCATATCCTCACATAGAGTTCCCGGCTCTATTTCGCCGGGATACCTGATCAGGAATGGCATTTTTAGTGACTCATCATACATCCATCGCTTGTCGTAGTAACTATGTTCTCCCAGGAACATTCCCTGATCAGAGGTATAAATAACAATGGTATTTTCAGCGAGGCCCGACTCTTCCAGATAGTCCAGTACCCGCCCAACATTTTCATCAATGGCTGCAACCACCCTGAGGTAATCTTTCAGGTATTTCTGGTATGTGGCACTGATAATTTCGTCTTCATTCATACCTGTAGTATCTTGTCTTCCCGTGGGCCAATCCCGTCCATTCTTATAATTATACATCCTTCCTGCCAGGTCCATCATGTCCCTGCCAAAACTCCTTGATCCTTCACTCCTGTGACTCTTATCTTCTTTCAGGCTTGCAGGTTCGGGAATGCTAATTGAATCAAACATATGCTCATGTCTTGGTGCATACTCCCATAACCCATGGGGTGCTTTATGATGACTCATCAGGAAAAAAGGTTTGGAATTGTCTCTTTCCTTTAACCAATTCAGCGTCTTATCAGTGATAATATCCGTAGCATATCCTTCATATTTATTCCCATCCTTGCTTTCGTCAATCCATTCCATACCCATCTCCTTAAAAACCGGATCGAAGTATTTCCCCTGTCCGGGAAGAACACTATAATAATCGAAACCATTAGGTTTGGTATGCAAGTGCCATTTCCCTATAATAGCGGTTTCATACCCTGATTCCTGTAGCAACATCGCAACATTTTGCTGATCTCGATCAAAGTCATCCCACAAGGTATAAACACCATTTTGATGACCATATTTCCCTGTCAGTATGGTTGCCCGGCTTGGAGTACAAATAGAATTGGTAACAAAACAATTTGTCAATAATGCACCTTCCTCGGCCAGTCTGTCAATATTCGGGGTTTTTAAGACTTCAGAATATCTCAATCCATAACTACTAATTGCATTTGCAGTATGATCATCTGACATAATATAAAGGATATTTGGTCTTGCTTTTTCATCCACCTTTACAGAACATCCTGTAGTTACCATTATAGCTGCAAGTGTAATAACACCTTGCATTTTCATCTTCCAAAATTTGTTCATAGTATACTTTTTTCCAATTTGCTTTCATGAGACATCCTGAAATAATACTGAAACAAATTCAGCATGACATTCAGGAGGACGGTTCACTATAACAAATTGATTCTTCTGACTTTTTACTTTTTACTTTTTACTTCATTCCCCAACTCAGGCCATCCTTGTTCCCTGATCATCTCGCCAACACCTCTTAAAGCCTTCACATCATCAGGGTGAATAGAACCATCGGCTCGCGGTCCGATATTCATCATCATATTTGATCCGGTATATCGTGAATAGCTTAACCAGTAATATACTTCCTCAGCTGTGAAGTGTCTTGCGCTCTCATCATTGATCCAACCACTTGACACATGCTTTGCATCGCGCCCCATGCATTCCTGCATCACTGTATTCACTTCACGAAGTTTATACTTGCTTCCGGCATCCCAGATATCTTGATTTTTATTCTTTCCATACCATCTTTCCACCCTGATCTGATACCGTTCCTGCCTTCCCGGAGTATCAAATTTATACTCGAATGGCAGCATAAAATGTTCGGGTGAAATATAATCCTCATCATTATACGTTCCCTCTTTAAACGAAATAAGACAGTGCGGCTGAATAGACCGTATAAAATCATAGGTTTCCTGTAGCCTTGTATAGTTTTCCGGCTCCCTGTAGAAATCTCCAATACCGTCGAACCAGATTCCGCCTATAGGCCCATAATTTGTAAGTAAATCTTCAAAAACAGCCAGATTCATTTCTCTCCTCTCAGGTGTTGTCATTGCATATTCCGGTGGCATATAGAGAAAAAGTGCCAGATTGTATTTCTCACATGCTTCAGCAAGTTCCTTCACAAGGTCTCTGCCCATTGGTCCATCAAAGGTATTGAAGTCTGAGCCAGCTGACTTATAATTAAAACATCTTCCCAGATGCTGGGTTGTAATGTTAATATATTTCATCTCAGCAGCCGCAGCCAATTTGCATATTTCATCGGCGTCGAATTCAGGAAGTAAATATTTTTCAAACAGAAGCAAATCCTTGTTTTCAGCAGCCTCATATACCGCGCGTTCAATTCCCACAAAATCAAGTAAGCGGTCCTCAGCTTCACCATCCCTGTAAAGCAGATAATCTGCCTTTCCATTCTCGCACAATGAGGCCAGATTCAAGTGTACGAACATGCCAAATTTAGCATCACTAAACCAGTTATGTGCGGCCTCTCTTGGATTTTCCTTATAGATATCTTCATAATCTGTCAACCAGTATGGAATCTCTTCCTTATCTGATGTACAAGCAGAAACGATAACTACTGTCAATAAAAATACAGCAGCAAATTGCAGGACTCTTTTCATGATGTAAATTATTTAATTCATTTGTAAAGTTTCCAGTTGTCTCCATGACCTGTATGGGTCGTTATCAACTTTTTTCCCTTCATTACTTCTTCCCTCTTCGATATAGGTATTGATCAGAAGTGTTAGTTCTTTGACTACTTCTGGATATATATGCTGAACATTGGTCGTTTCTGAAGGATCATTTTCCATATCAAAGAGTTGAATATCGGCAGGATTGATTACTGGCTGACTCTTTGGATTAGTCCTGCGTGTGCCCCCTTTTTCGTGAAAGATCAGCTTCCATTTTCCCTGGCGAATTGCAAAGTAACCAGCATCTGAATGGTGTACTACACCACGGGTATCTGACCATACAGGAGTTACACCTCCAAAAGCATCAAGGAAACTAAAGCTATCTTCACCTGTGTTATCCCCGAGAACCACGTCATGCATATCAGCACAAGTTGCCAGCAGGTCTGTTGTACAGATAGTAAGGTCAGACATACTACCGGCTTTAATCTTATCCGGCCATCTGGACAGGAATGGAACCCGGTGTCCTCCCTCGTACAAACTCCCCTTTAATCCCCGATAAATATAACTGGGGAAATGTCCCTGGGCCTGCAGCTTATCAAATTTTGCCTGCGGGGAACATCCATTATCAGCTGTAAAAATAATCAGTGTATTCTCCTCTACACCATTCTTTTCCAATGCATTAAGAATCTCTCCAACCACCCAGTCAACTTCCATGCAGTAATCACCATACGAACCAATACCGCTTTGATCAATATACTTATTGGAAGGCACAATGGGAGCATGTGGTGCACTCAAGGGCATATATAGAAAGAATGGCTTATCAGAATCATTTGAAACTTGTTCATCTATCCAGTTCACTGACTTCTCTGCAAGATTTATCAATACCTGGTCCTGCTTGTAGTCCTCACTCCACCATCCAAATTTGCCGTCAACGCCACTTTCTTTCATCGACTTTTTATCTCCAAGATATTGAAGGTCACCCAATACCAGCTTATTTTCAATATAGGCATGAGGAACCATATTCAGGGATGCAGAAATTCCGAAATAATAATCAAATCCCAGTGCAAGAGGTCCATTTTCAACAGGCACACTGAAATCAACATTTATACCTGAAGGGCCATGAACATCGTTGCTATCTGCTGAAGTCCAGTCCATACCAAGGTGCCACTTGCCTACTGCAGCAGTGGCATAACCTTGTTTCCTGAGAAGGGAAGCTACAGTTTCCCGATTAACATCTATCAAATGATCACTATGGCCCTGCAAAACGCCATTTTTCAATCTGCTTCTCCATGAGTACCTACCGGTAAGTATTCCATATCTGGTTGGGGTACACACTGAAGATGATGTATGAGCATCATTAAAGATCATCCCTTCGTGGGCGATCCGGTCAATATTTGGTGTATGTATCTTACTGTTTTCGTTGAGCGCACTCACATCACCATAGCCCATATCATCGGCAAGTATGTAGATGATATTAGGAGATTTCTGAGACTGCTGCTCATTACAGCTAAAAAGTATTACCGGAAATAACAGGATGGCTAAGGCAAGTTTAGAATTCATTAGTTATTGTTTTTAGTAGCAAATTCTTTTTTATCTTCCCATGCAATATTTCTATCAAAGAGAACGCCGTATTTGTCATAATTACTCCCTTCCTTGTACTCCTCTTTCCACTTAGTGAGGTGCTCATCATATACCGATCTCATCTTCTCCAGTGTACTTATCATTTCCGGCACTGCAGCAAGATTATTCATTTCGTTGTTGTCCTTATCCAGGTGATACAACTCTTCGGCGGCATCCATTCCTTCAGCATAATACCAATATATATATTTGTAATTTTTCCAGATCACAGACATGCTTTGTGCTGCTGGATTTCCCCATGCCTGTATAAAAGCCTGGTGTTCTTTCACTTCAAATTCAGGATCATTCAACACCGGAATAAGGCTCACTCCATCCATCTCCTCCGGAATAGGAAGTCCTGCCATTTCCAGAATAGTAGGAGCCATATCGATACCGCCTGTCAGTGAATGACTAACCAATTGTTCTCCTGCAGTCTTGCTGGATGGGTCATAGATGATTAATGGAGACCTGCTGCCTTCCTCGTAGGGCAATACTTTTCCTCCAAATGCATGTGAACCAGTAAAATAACCATTATCTGTGGTGAAAATCACAATGGTATTGTCATCTATTCCAAGTTTTTTCAATTCGTCCAGGATCATACCAACAGCCTGATCAACACCGTAAATCTGCTGGTAATAATCTGCCAGGGCTCCATCAAAGTTGTCACCTTCCCAACGCTTAAACAATTTTTGATACTGACGATCGGTTTTTGGGTGTTCAGGCAAATGTTCAGCCCCGGCAAGGCCATAATTCGCCGGTTTCGTAAATTTCTTATCAGCATATACATGATCAAATTCCGGATCGGGCCTTACGGGAGAATGAGGTGCCTTAAAACTAAGTGACAAGCAAAATGGCTGATTCATTTCACTGGATTCCCTTATAAAATCTACTGCTGCTGCACCAAGTGCACGGGATACATGCGGATACTCTTCAGCATACTCCACCATATACTCATTCTTCTCTGTCTCGTAGTACCCTTGTCCGGGCCATCCTCTCCACCAGTCAAACTGGTCCACAGGCAATCTATCCATTGTGTGATATGAACTATTATCCTTCATATCCGGCTGAATCACTGCATAACCAAATTTTCCGGCAAACCCTGTCCGGTAACCGGCATTTCTGAGCAAAACAGGATAAGACTGTTCAAATCTCTCCTGTATCAACGGACCATGCTGGAAATTACATCCTGATTTATATTCATACATACCTGTCATGATTGTTGCACGACTGGCCATGCATATGGCTGTTGTATTGTAATGATTTGTAAAGAGTAAACCATCTTCAGCCAGGGCATCAATATTTGGAGTTTGAATTTCATCATTCCCCATACACCCCAGGGCATCATATCGTTGATCATCAGTTAAGAGAAAAATAATATTCGGTTTTTCATCTTCGCTATTACAAGCGATTAAACCACCAAGCATAATCAATAAGCCGGCAGCTGTCAGGAAACTACGATTTTTTCTTTTCATTTTTCTTTGCTCTATTTTTTTTCAGTGGATTCTGCCACTTTTGATTCATGCGATCTACTGATTCCAATCCATATTCACTACCCTTGAAACTCTCCTCGCATCTATTCAGCCAATCGATGTTTTGATCTGTATATAAATCTGTTTCCTCCTGGAAGCTACCCTGTATATCGGTTTCTTCATAGGGGTCTTTCTCCATATCATACAATTCAAAAATGCTGTCACGACAGTAAAGTTTATAACGTGTGTCTATATAAGCCGTCTGACTGCCAATGGCAAATCCTATAGGCTCTTCTCTTTCCAGTTTATTGCCCTCGATCAAGGGTGACAGACTGGTTCCGTCCAGCTCATTGGGCCAGGCTGCAAAATCTTCTCCGATAATATCCATTATAGTAGGGAGATAGTCTGAAGTAACACAAGGAATATCTGTTGTAAATCCTTTAGAAATTTTATCAGGCCACACCAGCAATCCCGGCACCCTGATCCCTCCATCGTGTAATGAGCGTTTGCGTTCACGGAAACCTCCAGTACTACCGGGATTTCCATTTTCCGGACCATTGTCACTACAGAACCAGATCATTGTATTGTCAGCTTCCCCGATATCTTCCAAATAGGCTCTCAATCGCCCGATTTGTTCGTCCATGGCAGTGATGCAACCGGCATAATGCTGCATTTTCTCATTTTGTTCTTTATACATCTCCCTGTACTCAGGCCCTGCAATACAAGGTTTATGTGGTGTGTGAAACCACACTACAGCTAAATATGGGATCTTCTTCTTTTTTGCATTTTTAATAAAGGGAAGTACCCGATCCATGATCACCCTGCTGTCATCACCTTCCAGATTATCTGTCACAATATTTCCATCTGTATCCCAATAATGGGTTCCATAATGTTCATATTCAGCCCCTCCTTTGATCGCTTTCTTCATAGGATCCCAGGTGGGAACTTTTGATTCGGTGGAAAAATTAACATCAAAACCGTGAAGAGCAGGTGGGTTATAATCTTTTGTATTGCCCTTTCTTCCCCTGTTGGCATCCCTTATTTCATGAGTCAAGGTTCCCAGGTGCCATTTTCCAAAATGACCTGTAGTATATCCATTCGATTTCAATGCCTCTGCAATCGTAATCTCTTCCGGACGAAGGATTCCATTGTTGGCAGTAAAAACTCCCATCCTGAATGGATTCCTACCAGTCATTACACTGGCCCTGGTTGGGGAGCAAACCGCTGAGGCCGAATAGAAGCGATCGAAACGCAGACCATCGATGGACATTTGATCCAGATGAGGTGTCTGAATTATCTCATTACCGTTATACCCTGTATCTCCCCAGCCCAGGTCATCGGCCATGATCAAAATCACATTTGGCGGGTCTGTTGATTTCTCACATGCAGCAAGAAATACAAATAAACCAAGGAACACAATGACCTTAAAATATCCAATTGATTGTCTCAACATAATCTTAATCTTCATCATAATATATCCAGTTTAAGTGGTTATGTAAATGCTTATCCATTGTACCAGTACTTGTATAATCCTCATAAAAGGATTCTCCTTTCTCGGTTTGCCAGAAAGGGTGATCTGCCTTTACGGGGTCAAATCCCGCTGCAATATTCAGTAATTCTTGTCTGGCTTCTTCATGCTCTGCTAATCCTTCTGCCCTAATATATCCTTCACTAAATCGATGCTCTCCAGTATAACAAAAACGTCCTTCCGGTAGACCGAGCATCGGATTCAGTACTTCGACCAAATAATCCTTTGTCCTTATAACCTGGGAAGTTGAGATATACCCGTAAATCCATTCGCGGTGCTCCTCCGTCTCCCCTGTCAGATAAGGTAACAAACTCTTGCCATCAAAGCTGTATCCAGGAGGGAGTTTTGCTCCAGCCAGTTCGACCAATGTAGGTGCGATGTCGGTAAAATCCGTTAACTCATCACTAGCACCCCGTTGCTTAACATCCAGTCCGGAGATCACATTGACTACATGACATCCCCTTTCCACTCCGCGAGTTTTTGCAGTGACTGCTGTGCCATTATCTGAAGTGATAATGAAAATCGTATTCTCTGCCACCCCAAGTTCATCAACTTTACTCATCATGCGTCCTAAAAGAAAATCAATATACTCATTCAGCGATTTGAATCTGGCATTCCCCTCTTCTGCAGTTGATTTTCCCATTTCTCCAACAGTACCACGAAAAGGATTCGTTGTTATACCTTCCCTGGTGCCATGAGGCGCTACGCATGGCCAATAGGTGAAAAATGGCTTGCCATCATTTACAGATCTCTCCATAAAATCCATCAGAAAAGCGTTACACATCTCAGGACCAAAATCGTCTTCTTTCGTATAAAGGACTTCACCATTTTCAATCAGACCAGGATTCCAGTAACGGGAAGTTGTTGTCTCATTTTCCATCCCACCAGTCCATCCGGTAAAATTCTCACATTGCTCCATATAATTCAAACCCGACCAGATACAGTATTCTTCAAATCCACCCTGCTCTTCGTAAGGCCTTATGGCTCCTTCATGCCATTTGCCTGCAATTGCTGTGGCATATCCGGCCTCTTTCAGTAGTTTTCCTATCGAAGGAAAATCCTCCAGAAACATAGAACTTCTTTCATTGATCCACATACTATTCTGATAAACTCCTGTTGCATTAGCGTATCGACCCGTGACCAATTCGACACGCGACGGAGCACACATGGCAGCTGCATAGCATGTTTTGAACATCACTCCTTCTTTGGCCAGTTTATCCAAATTGGGAGTGCTCGCTGCATGATAATATCCCTTCGGAGTATAAGGAGCGTAACAGGAAAACATATCAGGCGACACATCATCCAGTAAAACCAGTATAATGTTTGGTTGATCAATAATATTTGGTTGATCAATAATATTGTCAACCACCGTAATGGTACATCCGGATATGCTTATAGCCAAAAATAAAGTACTAATTATAAAAGTTTTCATGTCGTCAATTTTTACTTACTACTAACAATGAAAGAGGATTGAAATATTTGAATGCCCTGGGCTGACACTAATTTAAGAATGTAGCTTCCGGCCTTCATTTTATCTACTGAAATACGCTCGTGATCTGAAACTATATTTTTTATAAAGATCATGGAACCACCAATACCATAAACTTCAATCTTACTTACAGATGCAGGTATTTGGTCTATAAATAATTCTTTCACAATAGGATTTGGATAGACACTGATAAGGTTTGAAGTCATATCAGTATTGACTCCAAGAGGTTCAATTGAGATATTTATAATCGTATCGGCATGAATACTCACAGTTCCTTCAACTGTCTCATAAGCTGTTGAAAAGACTGAATACGAAAAAGACTCATCCACAGGAATTGGATAGAAGACGGCAGATCCACTGCTATCTGTCAACGAGGTTTCATTTCCAAGAATCACCTCCGCATTGGCAACAGCTATGCTTGCTGACTCCACCTGGAAAGTAACTGTTGCAGCTGAACGATTCAAAGTATCCCTAAGCAGCAAATTATTTTCTGAATAAAAGGAAGCAGTTCCGGTTTCAAAATCCGTTTTAGACACTGTCCATTCATATTGTCCCCTTTGAAGATTAAGTTTGAGCATACCTGTACTGTCTGTATACAGTATCTGTCCATTGATGCTTATTTCGGCAGAATCCAGCATAAATATCCTTTCCTGCTCTCTGCCAAATATTTCAAAAACAACAGAATCAACAGGAATATTTGCCTCAACACCTGCAGTGAAGTACCAGAGGTCGCCCCTGGTCGCTGATCCATCTTCCATTATAACATCCACCCGCCAAAAATACTTTTCTCCATCAAGCAGAATTCCCGGGGAAACAATATTGGTGCTGTGTCTGCCCAGGTAAACTATTTCACTATTAATTCCAGCTTCCGCGACTTGTAATGAATCACTCGAAAAATATACATCATGCTCTTTAGCCTTGTATGCTTCGAGCCACATTAAATCAACTATTGAGCTGTTACTGGTTCCATTTTGACTTGGTACAGGACTGCTGGCTTTTGACAATTTTCTACCCGCGATCCAATAAATGCTATCTCCATATTCATAAGCCCCAATATCGGGTGCGTCTCCATGAAATAATATGGTATGACCGTCAACAAAATCACCAGCATCAATAAGATTTCCATCAGGATTTGGTCGAAAATCAAGGTTATACGGATCAAGTAACTGGCTATTGAAAGTTTCTTCCTCCACATATCCATTCCAGTTGTGATCTGCAATTCCAGGTACAGCCATCCAGTCTTTTCTATGTCCTGAAAGCTTGTCAGAAATATTGTTTCGTGTTACTGTTCCTACATTTGCTCCCCCCGCGTCCCCGGAGTCATCCAGCACAATAATCCCATTATTATCAGTACCATATACAGTATTATTAAAACCATAATGGTATTCTCCCTTTAGCATCAATCCTGAGCCTGTTTCCCAGATAACATTGTGCTGCATCGTCCCACCATATCCCCAGCTCGTAGGAGGAATTGGAGCATCAAATCGAGCTCCGGATTTTACTGTATTATGAAACCAGTTGTTACGGATAATACTTCCCGGTTGTCCGCCAATAACAACCTGGGTAATTGACCCATCACTCTGCATGTGCCCGGTACTCCATACCCTGTTGTACTCAACGACAGGGAAATTTCCCGGGAATATTGTCGAAGATGCTCCACAATTTGATACTGTATTTCTTCTGAATATATTATTATCTCCGGCCAGGTAGATGGAGTTCATTAGCGCCGGACGGTCTGCAACCACCCAGTCGATATTTATCAGGCGACAATTCTCTACCAGGTTAGAATTCCCCTCCAGATAAAAAGCATGACTTTCGGTATTTTGAATCGTACAGTTAATGAGCTTGTTATTTGAAGGTGTTGAAGTTGAATTTTCCATAATTAACACATCTGGCACAGCATTATTCATCAATACCCTCTTTGAACTACTGGGATAATTGAAGTTACAATCTTCAACTACAGCCTGCCTGCAATTATCAAATTTCAGTGTAGTGGCAAAGAAGTCAATGCCCTTTATTTGAATATAATTACAATTTGTAAAAGACAGGGCATAAGACTGATCCTTTCCCCGAAGAGAGTTTCCCGGATCAATATCATCATAGATCCAGGCGTAAAGATCACCACTAGCTACATCGTAACACCATTCTCCCGGCGCATCTAACAACTCAAGTGTACCTTCCAGGTAATAATAATGATGTTTTGTTTTGTAGGTAAAAGTAACGGGATCATACTCAAAAGTGTTACTCCCTGCGCTGTGACTAAGAACCTCCCTTGCCGATGTTTTCCACGACCCAACATTCATTACAGCCATTGCCCCGGTAGCATCAATACCACTGGCAGCCAGATCATTTGCTCCACTTGGATCATCGACTTCAATACCATTAGTGCTTAATGATTCATCTCCGTGCGCCCAATACAGTTCTCTGTCCCACACAGATCCATCATGCAAAAATGCATTGGGCCATCGGGCAGGCATCAAAAGAGTATCCCCCGAAAAGAGTTGCCATAGCTCTGTGCCAAAATTCGTTTTATAAATATTCCCGGAATGGTTTTCCCAGGTACTGTTGACGGCAACAGTTCCATCAAATACAACATGATGACCTGGTAAAGGAGTGATTACAATTGGTGCACCTTCAACTCCTGATTTGCCTAACAATACAGACTCCTCATGATATCTTCCCTCATAAAGAAATATTGTATCCCCGGCAAGTTTTGTAAATGCTTCTCCAATTGTCTTTACAGGAGATTGAATTGTTCCCGGATTTGCGTCATCCCCATCTGGTGAAACAAACACTTTTACCAGGTTTCCAGGGATCGTGAAGTAATCCTCAATTCTGAATTCATCTATAAGCCACGTACCTGCACTGTTGTCTGTAAATGCAAACTCAACAGCACAGCGATATTGACCATCTCCTGAAGGCGACAAATTATCGATCAGAAATTCATAGTTGTTCCACCCACTGGATGTTACAGTAAAATTTTGGAATTGTTTTAAATCACCTAATATCCTAAACCTAAATTCCTGTTCCACAGGACCTTTAAGCGCGCAGCTTACCAGGTATTTCCCTCCGGAGCTTAGTGTACTGATATCCTGATAAACTCCAATAACCTGAGGACCTCCATCACCAACAACATGGATATCAAGCTGCAGTGCGCTATCACCTGCATACACATCAGTCCCATTTCCTAAAACAGTAACATCTGATCCATTAACAATATTATAGGACCAGACAGTATTCACACCTTCTTCAAATCCTGAATTTAACAGGTCATTTTCCTGAGCAATTGAATAAGAACCGCTGGATAGGATGTAAATACCTGCAAGCAAAAGAATCTTCCTAACTACACACATATAAAAAAAATTATTTCTATAAATACTTGGCAAACAAATTTACGGAATATATGTGACCAGAGATGTGAAATCAATCAGCCGGCATCAGAATTTTCATTCATCTTATATAACAAAACATACTTATCCTGCGAACTCCCTCGGTGTCACTCCATACTTCTTCTTAAAGCATTTTACGAAATAGGAAGGGCTCATAAATCCGGTTTTATAGCATACTTCCTTTACCGAGGCAGGAGTTGTTCTTAAAAGTTTTGCAGCTCTTTCAAGACGGTACTCTTTAATGTAGTCAACAGTGGAAAATCCAGTTAAAGCCTTTACTTTTCGATACAACTGAGTGGAGCTGAGGCTGATCTTATTTGCCAATCCATTGACATTTAATTCCGGATCTTCAATAAATTCTTCAATTATACCATTTACCTTATTGATAAAATGTTCCTCACGACGAATAACTGACGATACCTCAGGAGCACTACCGTCTCCGGTAAGTATGCGCTGCTGTAGTTTCCTCCTGCTTTCAATGAGTCTGGCTATCTGTGCCTCCAGAACATTGATTTCAAAAGGTTTAACTACATAAGCATCTGCCCCTGCACTATAAGCCAACACCTTGTCTTCGGGTGTACTAACTGCAGTAAGCAGTATAATTGGTATATGACTTGTTTCATCTCTCTCTTTCAAAGCTTTAATAAACTGCACGCCATCCATTTCAGGCATCAGGAGATCAGTGATTATTATATCCGGAACCAGAGAAATGGCCTTCTCCAATCCATGAATACCATTTTCTGCATCATAGTATTTAAATTTTTTCGATAGGATTCCTCTAAAATAATCTCTCATTTCATCATTATCCTCAACAATAAGAATACTCAAATCACTTTCAGCATCAAACAGACTGATCTCAGGACTTTCAACAGGTTCTGCTTCGTGAATCTTCTCATCGCTTGGAACATAGTCTTTATCAGCAAAATCAACTTCTGAAAGATGGTCCTTCCCTCTTTTTAGATACATGTTGAAAGTCACACCACTATCCATGGTATTCTCCACTGTTATTAATCCCTCATGCAAGTCAAGGAGAGATTTTGAATATGCCAATCCTATTCCTGAGCCCAGTTGTGCATGATCAACTTTGAAGAAACGTTCAAACACCTTCGACAGGCTCTCTTCAGGAATTAAATCCCCATCATTATAAATTGAGATACAAGCCCATTTACCGTCCAATTCAGGGTGATCTGGAATATTGTTAACCCTGCTAACAGAAATAGCTAAAGATCCCTCCTTGGTCACATATTTCATTGCATTGGAAATCAAATTATAGAATACCCTTTCTATTTTTGCCTGGTCATACCACAACAATAATGGATCATCCGGATAATTAACAAAGGCTTCCACGTCTCTTTTTGAGATAAGTAATTCAAAATTTGCCAGAACAGATTCCATTAATTTTGAAATATCATATTCCCCGATCATAAGTTTTACGCGTCCGGCATCCAACCTTCTGAAGTCAATGATCTGATCAACCAGATTTAGAAGAATCCGTGCATTTCGTCGTGCCAGTTTCAACTGTCTTTTCACCTTCACATCCTGAATCCGTTCATCCTTCAGCAGGCTATCGATTGGCCCAAGGGTAAGACTCAATGGAGTTCTGAATTCATGAGACACATTGGTAAAAAAGCGTAGCTTCGCCTCATTAAGCTCTTTTAGATTTGTTTTCTCCAGTTTTTCAATTCTCAATTCATGTTGAAGTGCCTGTCGGTTCAATAAGAGGCGAATCAGGAAGACAACAATTGTTATTCCAAAGAGCAGGAATGTTATGATCGCTAAGGTCGTTTTATACCAGGGCGGTAAAACTGAAATTTTTAATATAGTTTTATAATCTGTCCAAAGATCGTCAGAGTTTGCAGCCCTGACATTCAGCTTATATTCCCCATTCCCCACATTTGTAAATATCAGCCGATCATTTTCAGCCTGCATGGTTATTGAATTATTATCAAATCCCTCGAGGAAATATTCCAACTGGTTTTCTTCCGGGTATTGAAAGTGGATGACTGAATAGTGGATATTGAAATTACGATCCTTGTATGGAAGATAGATTTCATCCAAACTATGTAGCGCATCAGGCATGATCACTTTATTATGCAAAGTGTCTCCGATCTGTATTTCCTTGCCAGCAATTGAAAGTCCTTTCATGTGGATCTTTGGTAGTACTGAGTTATCACTTATCAAATCAGGGAAAAAACGGGTAAAGCCATTCCTGCCACCAAAATATATATAACCTTTTGAATCCCTGAAATAGGAGTTCACCATGAAGATATTCCCTTGAATTCCATCTGCTGGTGTATAGAACCTGAAGGCTCTACTTACGACGTCATACCTTGCAATTCCCCTGTTGGTACTCATCCAGAGGTTTCCCAGGTCATCAGAAATGATGCCAAATACATTGGATGCCTTTAAGCCACTCTTCAGATTCAGAGAAGAAAATTCATTCTCTTCCGGATCATAAATACTGATACCCTGTCCTTTTGTAGCAAGCCATATTTGTCCATCAGCTTGCTCAAAGATCGCATTGATCTCATTACCGGCAAATCTTTTTTCGTCTATTATCACCTTCTCAAACTCAATGTCCATCACTGTATTTGAGTCAATTTTACTGACTACCTCCTGATATTCCCCCTTCAACCTGACCACTCCACCATTCTCTGTACCAATCCAAAACCTGTTTTTACGATCAAGCAGGAATGCGGAAATTATATTGTCCGGCAGACCTGAAGATTGCTCTTTCCTGGCTGTGATAAGAAAAGAAATCATTTTATCCCTGTTGGCAGTTGTGATTATATATAATCCCCTGTAACTACCTATCCAGATGTTACCAATATCATCAACAAACACTTTTCTGATGGTAATATTACCAAAGAATTTTTTATACATCCATTCTCCATTGATGAGTTCTGCCCGAATCAGTCCGAAAGTTGTGGCCAGCCATATGAGTGTTTCTGATTCTTCTTCTATATCCCAAATAGCTTCAGCTGAGACCTCAGAATATAATTCTTCTGGTATGTTTCTTTTTTTAAATCTGATATTACTACCCTCATGATCTGTAGTCATGACCATCAATCCATCATTCCTGGTACCAATGAGAATCTCCCCCTCGAGTTCTTCAAAACACATAATTGTATTATCTGAAATGGAAAAAGGATTTTGCGGATCATAGCGATATGTAATAAAGGATTTTTTATTCAGGTCAAGTGCACTTAATCCTTCACCACCATGACCTATCATCAGGATCCCGGAGAAATCCTCGTATAAGGAAAAGATATTGTTTCCCAACAGGCTGCGATCCCTGTTCGGGTCATGTGTAAATTGTTCTATATCTCTACTATCAGGATCATAACTAATCAGGCCCTGATGAGAAGTTGCAAGCCATATCTTTCCATCACTTCCTTCCAGAACACTATTGATCCGAAACTTCCTGAATTCTTCTTCCCAGGAAAGGATTCCGTTATTCAGATCATAAATATGTAATCCTCTGTCAGTTCCAAAATAAACTTGCTCTCCAACCATTATAACAGATTGAATATTACCCTGTATCTCCACCTCAGGTTCTGATCTGATCTGGATCGTAGAATCATTGATCTGTCTACCCCGGTAAATATCAGAAATGAAATTACCCTGATCAATCCTCCTGCGAAAGGAAAGGAAAAGCCTGTCCTGGCCTGAGAATACAAATCTGATATATGTGCTTATAGTTTCCTGGTCTGGTCCAACAATCTTTATTTTCTTAAACTGAGAATCACAACACTCTGATTTTAAGGCAAATATTTTTCCGTCCAGTCTGGCCAGTACCCTTCCATTGCTTTCAACCAACTTATCCCGGATCGGTTCAAACTGGGAATATCCTTCAAAACTATATCTGATAAATTTGTCTTTCATCCCATCATAGCTACACAAGCCCATTGAACTAGAAACCCATAGCTCATTCTTCGAATCAATAAAAAGTTTGGTATTCCTTCTCGAAGGAAGGCTGGTGGTATCCCCTTCTATAGGGACATAGTTTTTAGCATGATAGCCATCGAAATGCATTAGTCCATCAGGAGTTGCCAGCCATAACCTGCCAATGCTGTCCTGCACAATATCATTGATAGTTCCATTGTGCAATCCATCCAGCGTTGTATAGGAAACAAATTCATGCTGTTGTGAGTACACGACCTGAAACATGAACAATATCGCTGCAATAAAAAACTTCCTCATCCCATACCTGTTAATTATTCTCAAATATAAGTATTTAGATAAAATTTCATGGTGAAATGATAGCTGTCAACTTCAAATCCAAATCGGTATTTCTACTTGCCTGAGGTTTTAAAATAAGGAAGATACCAATTCTCTTTATTCATGAGAAGAGATTTTATTTCCTCTCGCCTGCCAGCAGGATATTTTGCAGCTACCTTGTCAGCAAGAAATGCAGGAGTATCCCACCTCTCTGCCATGCGTACCAAGTCATAGAAGCGTTCGCCTTCCCATGCACATTCCAGGGCACGTTCCCGTATGATAAGGCTGTCGCGAAGAAAAGTCTTTGCGGATTGCTGTCCGGCATAATTCCTGAAGCCAATAATCTGATTTGTATAGGGGTCATGCACAGGCATGATATCCAGGATCTCGATACCTTCATCCACATATTGTTTTGGAGTTAAATTAAAGGTTTTCTTGAATGACAAATAGGCCCTTCGACGAACTCCGCTAACAGAACTCTCACCAAAAGCTATACCCCGGTTGATAATATCCTCTGCATCCCTGAATCTACCAACAGCATTTAATGCTTCAGCATAATAAAGATGTACTGAACCGGCTCTGAAAATGCTATAATGTGCATCCTGGTCATAGGGATCCTTGCCAATAGAATATTTATACACTACGGTGTCAACACCGTGCATATAATTCTCGACTTCAGCAAACATACCATTTTTTTTAAGATCAAGCATATAGTCATTCTCTTCATCGCTCATCATGATACCATTTCTCATATATGCAAAGGATGCACCGTGACCACGGACAAAATCACCCGGATCACCAAACTCAACCATATTCATATCTTCCGGGTCCACCTCATTTCTCACAAAGAGTGCATTGTGCCACTGCGATTCCCAGTTTCTTATTGAAAGTGGTGCAGGAGCCAGTGCGTATATATTGATTCCCTTATTCGATAAAAAATACTGCAAACGGTTTTGCTGCTTCCTTTCCTTATTGAACCATATTGCCATCATATGTTCATCCATATCAAAAGCACTGAACATCCTTTTCCAATAATCATTGTTAGGACGATACTTTAATTCGTCCTCATTATATCCTGCGAGATCATACTGCTTCAGATTCAGGAAATAATAATCACCTGTCTGACTATAGATGATCTTCTCGAAGAATTCGATCGCCCTGGGATAGTTTTCTGTCGTAAGGAACATCTGGCCCATCAGTGCATAGTAGGACCATTTCTTCCATGTGGTTACATTCCAGGTATCATCATTGATACCTTCTGAATTGTAATTTACTCCAATCATGTCATTACCAATGAAGGTCTCTAATTGCTCAGTAAATAAATCCACGATCGCATACAAATCCTTATAGCTTTCGTCGGCATCTGAAAGAACATAGTTATTGATCTCTTCTTCGGTCTTAAGCTCCTGAGGAAGATATGGTACCTCTCCGAATATCCTTACCATATTGAAATAAGCCCATGCTCTCATACAAAGCACCTCGCTGTACAATCCGATATAGTTCCTTTCATATTCATAAAGTTTATCAGGCGCAATTGAATCTAGTTTTTCGAAGATCCCGGAATGGTTTTCCTCAAGTTTTACTGCAAGTGCATTACTACCGGCAATTAACCTATAGAAGCCCTTCGGTGTCATAAACTCATTGTCAGGATTAAATTCATAATGAGCGACTTCCTCCAGGGCTGCTGTTGAATTTTCAGTAAGAATCAGCATGTCAGCCCGAACCTCACCAAGCACAAACATCTGATCAACAAGTGTTTGCTGTAGAGCGTAAAGTCCCAGTCCGGCAGACCGGTATTCATCCCATTCCATGAAGATCTCATCGGTCAGCGCAATATTTGGCAGATCGGGGCTCAGGAACTTTTCACAAGCCTGGATCAGTATCAATAATAATAAACCAACAGCTATTGCACCTTTCCTAAAGCTGAAATTGTATCTGCTTACCATATATTTTCTATGCGATCTGTTTTTTCTCATTTTCAATCATTTAGCTTCCTTTTACAGACCAAGTTTAATTCCTAATATGACCGTTCTTACATTGGGAAGTAATCCATAATCAATACCTTGTTGATAATTCTGGTACCCCCTTCCAACTTCAGGATCGCCCAGGTAATTTGTAAAAGTGAATAAATTGCTACCTGAAAGATAAAGCTCAGCATTTTGGAAGACAATGAATTTCTCCGGTATGATGTATCGAAGTGCTACACTTTTCAGTCTGAAGTATGAGCCATCCTCGATCCATCGGGAGGAAAAGGCTGAATTCCCAATATCATCACCTAATAAAGCTCTTGGTGTATTGGTAATATCTCCTTCTTCTCTCCACCGTTGTTCAACATTCAGGGACTGGTTCGAAAAATCTGACATATTCTCCGACAGGAATCTCCTGTAGTTATATATTTCATTCCCAAAAACAAATTGGAAATTTACATCCAGCAACCATCTCCCAAGGCTAATGCGATTTATCCAACCACCAAAAAGTTCAGGAATTGGTGATCCCAGTGCAGTTTTATCATAGTCAGATATCTTACCATCCGGCTCATCATCAGGACCGGAGATATCACTGTATATAGCATCCCCTGCTTGATAAGAAATGTTTTCATCATTAATCAGTCCGGCAGATTCCGCTTCTTCATTCGTAGCATATACACCTTCATACATGAACCCATAAAACTGGGGGAAACTTTTTCCCGACTGATAGAGCAATTGGCCGCCATCAATCTGGATTACAACCTGATCTTTATAGATCTCATTGATCTTTGATTCCAGACTGGTAATATGAAATGAAGATGAGATATTGATTTTACTACCCAATTTCACCTGAGTTCCTGCTTCCAGCTCAATTCCCCTGGTTGTTGAACTACCAGAATTTCTGGCTAGTAATTCATCCCAAATCCACCCTTCAGCCTGAGTCTGTAGAAATAAATCATCTGTCTTATTCTGAAAGACATTTGCAGAAACAACTAATTTTTCTCCGAAAATGCTCAGGTCAATTCCGAGATTCATCATTGAAGTTGACTCATTTTTCAATGCAAGGTTTGTTGTCCTGCCCTGAACTATCCCTGTTACTCCCCTATACAATACCTGAGTATAGTAATCCAGGGCAGAGTAGGCCCCAATATCATCATTACCAGATAGTGAGTATGATGCTCTGAACTTCAACTCATCAAGTGCAGAAATATTATTCAAAAAGTCCTCACTGGAGAGACGCCAGGCCCCACCAAGTGAGTAAAATAATCCATAGGGTTGATTGCCAAAATATACCATATCTTCAGCTGCCTTTCCAACAGTTGATGAAGCATCCATGCTAATAACCCCGTCCACGAAATATTTGTCCTGAAAGCCATATCGCCCGCTTAGATAATATGACACCCATGACCAGCTTGGAGAATCACCGTCAAGTGTTCTTTTGCTGTCTTCTCCTTCACCCAAATTATTCACTGCATCATTATCCGGAAGATTTTTCGCTATCCTCAGGTCGGTTTGCAGTCTTGTGGAATTGATCCTGAATCCTGATGTCAGGTATAGATCGTGTGCCCCTGAAGATATTCCGCTATACTCCAGATAAGTGTTATTATAGATAGCATTAAGGTCATTATGCGATCTCTTGGATATGTTATTGATCTCTCCGTTCTCATAGGGAGCAATTCCAATATTTGGAAAATATACTTTTTCAGTCAGATTGCTTTTATTAAGCGACACTAAAGATTTAATATTCAATTTCTCAGTTAGTTCACCCTCCAGACGGAATGACCCTAGAATCCGTGTATTATTCACTTCTCCAATGTATCCCTGCCTTACTGCAAATGGATTACTAATATTGAACTCCAATGGATCCATTAGTTGATTAGTTGGGCTTCCTAACTGATCATAAATATAAGGTCCCAGGATTGGTGATTTTACCATTGACACATACTGAGGGCTTACCTGCTGCTCAGTCATGTCTTCAACCTGATTCTCATTTGCAGTGTTAAGATAAGCGTTCATATATAACCTGACCTTTGGTAGCACATTGATATCACCTACCATTCGAATGCCCAGGCGTCCGAAATTGGAATTATCCATGATCCCATTAAAACGATCAAATGAGAAAGATATCCCATATTTGGCTACAGCATCTCCTCCAAGAATAGACAGATAAGCATTGTATGTGCTGCCATGCTTATATGTTGCATTTTGCCAATCAGTATTGTGCGCATAATTATAAGTGTTCTCAGAGTATTCATCGATTAACAATCCCGGATATGTTTGCTGAATATACTCCTCCGGAAAATTCACTGATTGCAATAATTCGTGCGCATAGTTCCTGTACTGGTCATCATTCAAAACCGGGGTATATTTAGGGATGATGGATATGCCGGAATGAGCAGTCAAACTTATCTTTGTACTGGTCTCCGTTGTTTTCAGGGTCTCAATAATAATCACTCCATTGGCGCCTTTCATCCCATACAAAGCAGTTGCTGAAGCATCTTTAAGAACAGTGATTGATGAGACATCTTCAGGCTTGATTGATGCAATAGGATTGTAGTTGAATCCGCTAATCAGGTTCGCATATATCCCCGGGTTTTCCATAATTACACCATCAATGATGTATAGTGGCTGGTTAGAAGCGTAAATGGAATTCATCCCCCGAATGGAAGAAAAGCTACCCGATCCCGGTGTACTTGTTTGGTTTATATTATACAATCCGGTAATGGAACCACTCATGTACTGTTCGATAGAAGCAAAGCCATAATTGGAAAAATTACTTAAATCCTTGTGATCTACAGAAGCAATTACATTCCTTTTCTCCATCAATCCAAGATGTGTATTGATCTTATCATGTGCACTCTCATTTTCATTCAGTGTAAGAAATATCTTAAAAGTTTTTCGCTTCCCAATGTAGATATGCTTTGACTTATACGTATGTACGGGTGTAACCATCAACCAGGAATTATTCCCGGGCACCTCAATTGAGAAATATCCTGAAGAATCTGTAAATACAGGGGATATAGTTTCATTCTCAATACTGATTGAGACATCTGGCACGGGTGTATTTTCATTGTAGAGGATAGCCCCGGAAATCCTCATTGTTTCCTGAGCAAGGATACTTCCCGAGTAAATTAACCCGGACAGTATGAGTAGAAGTAAATATATTTTTATCTTAAACATTGGCTCATAATATAGTTTAGCGACATTATTTCTACATCTCATCAAGCTTGATAGTCTATCTCTGTCTCATTTTTAAATAATCAATCACGATCCCTGTGTTATTTGAATTTGAAGGACTGAATTCCAAAAATTCAAATTTCACCCTTACATCACCAAATTCCTTCAGGTAAAACTCAGCAGGATCAGCAGGATCCCTTTCCACATAAAATTCATTGATATTCCACAAACTTTCTGATGCCCGTAATTTTCCCCAGTCAATTCCGTCCTCGTGCATTGTTATGTCATCCAGGGCAAAGCTCCCAAAATTATACGTGTCAAAATCAGTCATCAGTGAACCGGGATCAGATACCGGCTCAAATGGAAGTCTTGTATAAAGAAGACTGTCATTCACATATACCTTAAATACCCCTGTTACAGAACCAAATCCAGCCCAGTCAAGAATATACCTTCCCGGGAATACATTATAAATCGGAACCTCTAACTCAAAAATTCCTGAGAAGTTTGAACCAATGGATATCTGGATGGCAGAATCATTTGAAGCTATACCTGCAACTCCCAATACATAATTAATTTTTCCAGTAAGATCAAGCAGCTCATCTGAAGCACCATAATAAGTAGTGCGTACCCCATCAATCAGTTTCAATTTTCCGTCAACATCGAACTCAACCAGGGATTCACCCTCCGTGATCGCTTCACTTTTATACAATTCTTCCGGAATAATCAGATCATAATAATGATAAATCAAACCATTGCTGCAGATCACCTGCTCAGGATCGAGGTTTGAATGATCAATTGCTACTGTATCATTATTAATATTCACAACAAATTCCTGTGACAGATCATTATACGTCAATAATCCGTCAAAAAAAGTAGTTTTCAGGTAATACTCGAAATACACTTCTTTGATCCATTTATAGGGGAGATCTTCACCAGAAGGGTAACCGAGATCATCCGCCACGACATCAAGAGCTGCATAGAATTGTTCATCTGTATATAAGAGCATCGTTGCAAATGTATCTCTTGTATTGCGGTCCACATCAAAATACATCGACTTAAATTCATTGTAAACGGTATAAACGGAATCGTAAATAACAAAATCATTTTCATAATCTATTTCAATGATCTCACTGTTAGAATAATCCATAACAATTGTGTCAAATGATCCGATATAATAACTAAAATATTCAGCGTTCTCTTCGATATATTCGGCAATACTCTGTTTGGGCACAATCACTTCGTCCATTTGATAAATAGTACCATCAATGAATCTATCCGGTAAAGCAGAAATATCAATGCCATCTACGGAATAGGAGCCATCATACTCCTCAAAATAAAGGAACTTTAAATTCTGTGCCTGTGATTTCAGATTGCCCTCAATATTTGAAAGCAGGAAATTAGACTTGATCAGGTGATACAGGATTAATGATGCAGAGATTTCATTATTGTTGCCGGTAAAACTTTGAAAGGCACTATTTGTAGGAAGGAAAATTGTTTTAGTTGATATCAGGGTATCTGAGTTGTGAAAATACCCTTCAAGACCAAACTCCTCAATGTATCCCTTGAATTGAGAATATTCCATATTGCTACTCAATTCTTCCCATATTGTTCGATCAAAATAAGAATCATCGATAGAATAATGCTGATCCCATTTGTTCTCACATGAAGCAAAGATAAAGACTGTAATTATGAGTATATATGTTTGAAATCGTTTCATGTTATCCTTCATTTATGTAATCCTTAGCTCACTGGTTTGAACCGGACCCAATCCCAATAAAACTCTCCTCCAACAACAGTTTCAATTCTGATTGTATGAGGACCAAATTCTTTGAATCTCCGGTTGCCAAAACTGACTGCCCTGAAACTTGTCCTCCCCAGGGTGAGATCAACAATTGATTTCTGTTGTACACCATCTAAAAACACTTTGATCTGCGGAGCTTGAGCTCCTTTATCAATTCTTAACAATAGTTCATAATTTCCAGCCGCAACATTTGGGGTGATATACTCAATACTAAAATTCCCAAATGCATACAGACAATCCTGTCCATCCGGACCAGATACCCCTGCCAAATAATAAATCGATTCGGTACCGGACCAGGATAGATTCACCATGGCCGAAGGATCGGAAAACTCAAGCGGTGAAACTGTTGCATCCTTTAGGTTCTCCAAAATCACAGGTTCATTCTCGAACTGAAATTCGTAAGTGCCGGTTGGCTCCTGCACGACCATTGGATCCTCAAGTGTATGTATCGGTCCATTGAGTGAAAATCCATTACTCTCATATAAATTGACTCGTATATAATTCAGTGCAACAGAATCCCCTGATATCATTATGGTATCAAATACCGGAATCCCAAAGTTTATAATAATATCCTGGGTGGCATCGATAGATATAGGATTATATGCATAAGTGACATAAGGCTTGATTTCATCAAAATCATTGATAGCATATGTACCTTCAAGAATATGGTAGGCGGCATATTGGTACAAATCATTATCGGGATCAGTATATTCTAATTCCGGAGTGGCATATCGGGCAATCAGTGAATCAATATGTGTAATCCCATACCTGGCAAATACTTCATCTGTCTCGACCATCAGGGTATAATAATTCCTTATCATCTTTCCGTCAGGCGTGGTCCTGTATACATCCATGGTATCAGATAAACCGGTAAGCCCGAACAAGCTTGTGATCAATGAATATTCCTCTCTTGCCTGCAGGTATTCAAAACTATTGGAGCGTATGGGTTCTAATATTCCATCCACTATATGTATTATTCCATTAGACAATTCTATATCTACTTGCACGATGTCCACTGCATTATTCACCTTATAATTGAAATCTTCATCAAACCCCATGTATATGTATTCGCCGGTAAAAGTTGAATCTCCCAGGATTCCATAGGGAAATTCAGTGGAATTAAAGCTACTGGCCACTATATGGAAACGCGCCAGAAAGTTGACAACGGAACTATCGTTGAGCAACTCCTCAACAGATGTATATCCATATTTAGTCATATAAGTATCGAAAGCGCTATTTTGAGGAAGGAAGAGAGTAAAATTTCGATTCCCATAGGGATTGTACAACTTAAGGGCTTCAATTACTCCCGCTTTTTGAGCTACCTGATAGAAAATGCTATAGGTTTCCTTATTCTCCTCCAAATATTGTCCCACACTTTTCTCTAACTCAGTGACAAAAGGGCTATGTTCTATATCCCTTTCACAAGAGTAAAAGACCATAAAAAAAGTTAATATCAACCAAATGCTATATTTCATTCTCATTTTACTTTATTCTGTGAATGAAGCGTAATATGGATTCTGAACAAGTAGAGGATTGTTCTCCCATTCATCCTCATGAATAGGAAGATACCAGCCATTTGAATCCTTAAGCCTGGATCTTTTTATGAACTTATCCTGTTCAGGGAATTGAGATACTACAAATTCAATGAACAGATCCTTTCTAAGGTAATTATCCCTTCTCCCCATCCTTAACAGATCGAACCACCGCTTGCCTTCAAAAGCAAATTCTTTTGCCCGCTCCAGAAGAATGGCATCCTCAAAGCTGGTCCTCTTTCTTTCAATTTCCAGGTCATTCAGCAAGGGATTGCTTCTGCGAAAAACCTGATTTATCAATAATTCAGCCTCATCAAACCTGTCCTGCATAGTAAGGGCCTCTGCTTTCATCAGGATCAGATCGGCGTTTCTGTAAATAATCAGATTTGCTGCATTCTGCTCAACATCTGACCTGAGATTTCCGGAATTTGTTAAGGCATATTTAGTGATCGTAAATCCATCAAACATAAATTCTTGCCTGGGAGAAAGTAGATCTTCTTCAATGATCTCAATTGCATAATCACTTGCTTCCAGGGCAACACCTGTCCCATATGTATAATAGAAAAGTAAATTACTTTCAGCATCCGCATCGCTGAACTGTAATTCAAATACAGATTCCTCTGAATTCCCGGGAAAGAAAATATCCCTCCATTCCTCATTGGGCATAAGGGACAGTCCGTTTATGCTATTGTCCTCAACATTCTGAACATGCCCCAGACAATCATCATAACGAAACTGCCAAAGTGCTATATCAGCCAGCAAGGCTTGTACCGCGATATAGCTGGCACGGCCTTTATTAAACTCCAATACTCCGTAGTCCAGGGGAAGGGAATTTTTTCCTATCAGGCTAAGTTCGGCAACTATATCTGTCAATATGGAATCTCCAGAAACATTGGGATAATATAGTTGGGAATCATCTGATTTTGTGGGTTCAAGTATATATGGAATCCTATCAAAAATTCGTACCAGGTAAAAATATGCAAGACCTCTTAGAAATATGGCCTCAGACTGATAATAAGTGAGCTGGACCTCTGAAAAAGTAGGATCATCCTGAAGAACTGCTTCGGAATTTGACAATATAAGATTACAGTAGTTAATAATAGTGTAAAATACATTCCAATTACTGTAGTCATTATCAGGCTCAATGATCCCATCCTTAATGTCCTCCAAATCATTGGGTGCATTGGAGAGAGCGCTGACCATATCTGCCCTGATCTCTCCATAGAATACTAGTTCAGCATTCATGTCAGCAAATGTCCTGTAAGCCCCCATTAATACCGCTTCAATATCTTCCTTGGTATGCCAGTATTGCTCTGTGATAAGGCCGCTCGTAGGATATATCTCAAGCCAATCAGAACATGAACTGAAAAAGATTGATACCAGAAGTATCAAACCTGCTGCCGATCGTTTTATTTGCTTTTTTATTGTCATACTCAAATTAATAACTTTAACCCTGATCAAAACCCAATATGTAAATTCACAGTGAAATACCTTGGAACAGGTGTTCTGGCATTATCTGATGTTAATTGATCGGGAGCCTTTATCCTTATCTCAGGATCAACACCGCTATAATTAGTAAATGTTAAAAGTTTCCTTCCGGAAAGGGTTATCCTCATGCTACTCACTTTCAATTTTATCAGGGCAGATTTAGGTACATTATAGGATGCAGACATTGAATTCAGTCTAAGATAATCTCCATCCTCAACGTAGTAACTGGAACCAAGGCTATTGAAGCTATGTTGAAATTCTGCTAAATGGATCTGATCCTCAATGACAACGCCTTCATCCCTCCATCTTTTAAGTGTAGCCTGACTTTGATTATTGAAGTTATTCATTGTCTCAAGTTCCAGTCCCAGTTGATTGATAATTTGGAACCGTGCCCTATAGAGGAAGTTCATGCTAAGGGTAAAACTCTTGTAACTGAGACGTGTACTAAAATTACCTGTATATTCGGGCAACATATTACCCAGGTATACAACATCATTCATGTCTATTTTACCATCATAATTAACATCCCGGTATTTTGTGTCCCCGGCTCCGAAGAAGTCATTATTAACGTAAACCATTGTGATGGGCTTATTATTTATATCATACATTAAATTCCCATCAGCATCTTTAGCATATGCATCCTCATCCATTTGATAGACACCCTCATATATGAAACCATAAAAAGATCCTACAGGTTTGTTCTCTTGCAATCTATAGGGGTATGCACCGTTCTTGATACTGGTATTTCTTTCCTGCTCATAGTTATCAGCAAACTCCAGAAAAGAATTAACATTCCTGTTGATGTTAAAGTTGGCATCAATCCTCAGGTCTCCTTCCCTTTTTATCTTACCATTAATAGTGAATTCCCATCCCTTATTTTCAATGGCACCTCCATTGAACCATTTCAGTTCTTCATATCCTGAAGATCCGGGAATTGAATAGTTTTTTGAAAGGATATCATAAGTACGGATCCTGTATACATCAGCTATAATCGTAATCCGATCCTTTAGGAATCCAATGTCCCAACCCGCAGATAGTGAGTAACTCCTTTCCCATAATAAGTTCTCAAGCTGTGGTCTGGTGGGGACTATGATTCTGCTCCCTGCATAGCTATTTCTATCAGGTGCCTGATAGATACTGTACTGGTCATATGCATTCTTTGGGGCACGACCAGCCATCCCATAAGAAGCATGAAGTCTTGAGTTGGAGATCCATGACAAGCTTTGCAGAAAAGGCTCCTTGTCCATATGATAGGTGAATCCCACGTTTGGGAATAAACCCCAGCGATTATTCCTCCCAAATTTCCCACTGCCTTCAATTCTAACACCACCCTGCAATACATATTTATTAGCCAGTTTATAATTTAGCATTCCCAACCCTGATACCTGCCTGTCGAGAGCTTCGCCAGAACCAAGGTTATCGATGACTGCCTCTATGGAACTTTCAGGCATACTGGTCCCCAAACCGTTTGAAACTGTGGCGGTTGATGTGAAATCATTTCTTGCAATAACCTCCCACATTAAGGTACCACTAATCTGGTGTATATTTGCAAGGGTCTTATTATAATTAAGTGTAGTTCTGCTTAATTGCTTTAGCGACCAGCTATTCCTCTCTGTGGTCTTGTCATTCCATTCACTGATCCAGGGTGTGGCCACAGACTTTCTTGAAAGGAAGTTATTCTCAGTTTCTCCCCTGTACTGATAGGCAAATAATTGATTCAATGAGATCGAAGATGTGATGCTATAGCGCAACTGAGCACTGGCGCTAAGATCATCCCTCCCATAGTCAGAATAACTATGATCTATCAGGGCAACTGGGTTATAATATGTAATCTCGTTCCCCTGGAAGTTGTCGAGGGGAGTAAAATACCCTCCAGTAGGTATGCCCAGTGAATCGTACTCATAAACACTCATATTCGGTGCAAGCTTGTAAGCAACATTCCTGATATGTGCCCTGAATGGTGATCCGCTTGTGGTTTCTTTGTAATTGTTGTCTATCTGGAGGTTCGTATAGCTGAAATTAGTTGTCAGAGTCAACTTACGAGTGATGTTATAGTCAATATTAATCCTGGAAGACAATTTTCTGGAGGCCTCTCCTTTTGTAGTTCCCTCCTCTGATTCATATCCGACTGATGTATTATACCTTGCCCTTTCACCTCCTCCGCTTGCTGAAAAGAAATGCTCGTTTTTATTTCCCGGACGTGTGATCTCCGCTATCCAATCCGTATTCTTATTGTAATTATGGTATAATGGATAGAACTGATCATTCGCAATCTGTGGATATTCTGTTGTAAGATCTACCACACCCCATCGATTTTTCAATGCATCAATCATCAGGGTAACATATTCGTCTCCGTCCAACATGGGTATTGGTGAGGGATCAAAATAATGGGAAGTGGAAAAATCATAACTAAATTTTGTTTTGCCCTTTTTACCTCTTTTTGTGGTGATCTCAATAACTCCGTCGGCCCCTCTTGCACCCCATTGGGCTGTCGCTGAAGCATCTTTCAATACCCTTATCGTCTTGATATCCTGTGGGGACACATTCACCAAATCACCAATATCCTCAGCATCTGCAGATCCAAAATCCAGATTAGAACTGGCCTTTACATCCTGTGCCAAACCGTCTACAACGATCAGGGGATTTGATCCGCTAAGTGAACTCAGTCCACGGATAATGATCTGCGATCCTCCCCCCGGACTTCCGGCTGAAGTTATATCCATACCACCGATCTTGCCCTGAAGTGCATCCGCAGCAGAGCTTACTCCAACTTCAATGATATCAGCCATAGATACTTCTGTTACCGATCCTGCCAGGTCCATCAATGGAATATTGGTCAGACTGGGACTCTCCCTTACCGCGGTAATCACAACTTCTTCCATCATAATATTGTCAGACTCCATCACCAGGTTAAAGATGTTGCGATTTCCTATTTGATGACTCTGTGTTACATAACCAATACAACTGATCTCCAGCGTATGACTGCTCGATTTAACCATAATCTGAAAATTACCATTTACATCTGTAATGGTACCACCAATGATTCGATTATCATCAAACTCGGCCACAGATACTCCTATCAAGGCTTCAGCCAATCCGGCATCAATAATCTGACCCCTTATAATCGTTCCCTGTGCATACAACACATTTGAGAATGCAAGAATCGCAGACAATAGGAATAAAGTCCTCAATATCTTCATAGAGTCATCAGTATTTCGTATGAATATATCCTTCTGTTCATTTTATCTAATTATCATTTCACTTTGTCAAAATAGTATGATACAATACAGTGTCAATCTCATGCAGCACTGCTGTTGTTGCATAGCTCGTAAATTCAAAATCATCTTCATATTCCGGTTTCACAGTAGTAAGCATGACATTTGTATTCTTGTCTGCAACATCTACTGAATAATACAGCTCACCACCTGGCTTGAGAATCTGTATTACATCAATCTCAGGATTGAGATTCAAACGACTGCCCAATGGCGTATTGTAATATCCTGGTAATTCTTTGCCATCCGTAAAGATTATTTTTCCAACAACAAAATGGGTTCGTACAAATTCCTTTTTATCTACCATACTCATGGCATCAAAGTTCGATTTTAGAAAAGCTTCATTTGAGGGTACAAAAACAGTATAGGGAAGATCTTCATTATAGAACAGGATCTCCTGCTCATTTTGAGAGAGATAACCAGTCTCTCTCAGTGCATTGAAGAATTCCGAATAAGAGTACTGTATCCTGTTCACTATTGCATCAGAAGCTTTGTTACTATAATTAAACCATCCATCTACTTCAAAGGAGGAGCCATTCTCAATATCAAACTGAGTAATCTCCTCTGGATAAACTTCGATCCTAAGCAGTGTATCCGGCTGGTTATAACCGAAAGTTGTAAGTTCCTTACCCGAAAATAACACCGTACCATCTTCCTTTTTCTCTGCTACTATATAGTTCCCTGCCAGATTTGGCAGAAACTCCTTGGTTGCCAATCCACTTGGTAGTCCAATAGATACCTGGTTCAAAATCCTTGTCTTAAGAATAGATGCAGATTGCTGTACCTGAGAAGAAAGCCCATGGTCGAAAGTTGTCAACTTTTCATTTTTATCAGAAATATAGAGGGAGGAATCTGCCTCGAGCTGAGTATCCGGGATAATATAAAATCCATAGATCTGATCCATTGCTTTCAGCGCATTATTCGCCTTGCTTTGCAAAACTGCATCCAGAAATAACCTGTATTTGTTGGAAAATACCAGGGGTGCCCCAACAGATGTAAATATATTAGGTATAATGAAATCATCATATCCTATTACTGTTGCATTAGATGTAAATTTCTTTTCAATAATCTTATCTGAATCAAGGTCAACCTTTTCCTTATTAAGATTATAATATCCATTTTCCAATTCATTACTAAGAATAGGAATTAAATCCTTTACATAGAATGAGTTGGCGATTTCCCTTTTAAATGTTTCTGAAACTCCACCCATCCCCCCTTGTGCAAATAGATAATTCTCTATGAATTCAACATAAGCCCGATTAGTTGGAACAACCATACCAGCATGATTGTACATGGGGAATCGTTCGTCGGTGGTATTGATCTTCTCTGCGCCCAACTGAAAGTTTCCAATTTTATAAGGAAAAAGATCAGATGCCGATGAGAAATCCCGCAGTAAAGAAAGAAACAAGGTGTAATCACCGCTGCTCTCCAAAAACTCTTCAGTATTTTTCAGGGGTAAAACCACTTTATCGAGTTTATATACAAAGCCGTTTGCTGCAAATATTCCAGTCCCCAGGATCTTGGCGTCAGCAACATATATTTCGTCGTTTATCTCAATATCACGTTGAAAATAAAGTTCATAGTCCTTATCTTCAAGTTCATTGTATGCAAAGTATTCCCTGGTATAAACCGGCATGAATTTCCTGTAATCAGAAGGCATTTCAATATAATTACCGTTTGCCGAGACGGAATCTGTAATCTTTCCACGCTCATCCATCCAAACCTTTCTTAGTCCCTCTTCCAGTAGGGTCTCCTTTTTATATACAAAGGAACTCTTCCACTCATCAGATGATGAGCTCCCCCAACCATCATTGGCCGACAATTCACGAAATTGTCTTTCATTCCATGAATTCTGAAGAGTAAGGAATTTTACAATTCTGGTCAATTCAGCAGGAGGGATATCTTCAATAGAATTGTATTCTGCATGCTCCTGAAAAAATACTTCAAATGCAGAATCTGTAGGAGCAAGAATGGTATAGCTACCTGATTTATCAAATATCTCATCGTATCCGGTTATCACCAGGGCAGAAGCATATGTAGTAAGATTATCTTCTGCTTTAACCTGAGAATATAATTTCCCTGCCAATCCCTCAGGGGGTTGATATTTATCGTGCTGATCTACTCCGGCAAAAGGATTATTGCATCCATGCAGAAATAAAAATAGCAGATAAGCGAAACCAATGCTTGTAAATTTCGATTTCATATAAAGTATTAGAAGATGAATATAAGAAATAACGGGAGTGATCAATAATCACTCCCGTTTATTAAACTACTATTGTTTAACTACTTTCCCTATTCTCACATAGGAACTGTTCTCCTCTACGCTTATTACATAGGTTCCTGATGGCTGATCGCCAAGCTCAACGAAATGTCTTCCGTCATTGGCATTAAACATATCAACTATCATTCCGCTGGTATTATAAACAGTAACCTTTGAATGAATCGTCAATCCATCGACAAACACTTTATCGGTAGTTGGATTCGGATATATTGTCAAGTTGCCAAACTGCTGATTCATTACTCCCACAGCAACAGATACAGTCACAGAGGCTGTGCTCTCCAAATCGCCGTCACTGACTGTTAAGGTCAGGACATAGCTTCCTGTTGCACTGATCGTGACATCTGTAGATGCAGCATCCGAAGTACTTATACTGACATCATTTCCAGAGCCTGATGTAACTGTCCATGCATAGGTCAATGTTCCGCCTTCCGGTAAGTTATCATCACTTACATTAGCGGTCAGTGTGAAGCTCTCATCAATCGTTGCATTAAAGTTCTCAACAAGCTCAATGACCGGCGCCCGATTAACAATTACACCAGAAAATTCAAGGTTATAGCTTACAGTAACTGACTGATCTCCTGATATCACTACAAGCTTGTCATCGAAGCTCAAAAGACCAATAGTTCTCTTGTATCCATATTTATCTTCGATATAAGACTCACCTCCAACGACAGTGATATTGTCATAGAATGCAGCAACACTGATTCCTGAAGTCAGGCCATCCACAAGCCATTCTATAACTCCATATACATCTGACAACACAAATGCATCGCTCGTAGTCATAGTTGGCATCAGCTGGTATACTATCTTTGTAACCTTATCCTGTGCAGTCACTTCGAAGTACACATCAGAGGATACTGTTCTCAGAACCAGGTCTCCACTAGCCGTAACTTGATTTATACCAATCAGTTCATCATTTCCGTTGATAACCGACAGCTTTGCATCTGCATCCTTAGCAACATTATCCAGCGCATCTTTCACGGTAGTCCCGTAAGCAATATCTACAATGCTGCCAATATCTCCTGCGTCGGAGATACCATATACAGTACTGGTAAGTCTTGCATTATCCTTCAATCCATCTGCAGTTACTTCTAAAATATAGGTAGTAAAATTCGAGGAATCGGCCGCTGCAATGGACAGGGTATCACTGTTCAAAAGAACATCTGTCAATCCAAGCTCTGCACCTCCGGTAGTTGCATTTATCCGCCATGTCTGATTTGGATCTCCCAGTGTGATGTTATCCAGGAATTGTTGCACTGTTGTACCATCCACAACACCCTTGACATCCTGCAGACCTTCGAAGCCACTGGATACAATATATATTGCAGATGTGATGGTTGATACATAAATCGTTGGAACATTCATAAGATGCCCACCAAAATGCTGGGTCATACCAGACCACTTGAGTCCATCAATTTCCGGCCAATAATCTAAGTTTCCAGCGATCCACTGACAAACGTTATAGTCTTCACTGATATTTTCTCCAACAATAGCACTACCCTTGTAAATATCAGGTTCACGAACTAACATAACATCGCCCTTTGCTATCGTCCATATACGCGCTGAATCTCCATTCATATCCCAACTTCCCAGTTTGTACTCCGGAGAATTTATAGGATCAGCAATATTATCAATTAAGGTAAAGTCCAGGGTATCATAAATCGACTTTGTACCTGCCAGAATTTCTGGATTATCAATTCTGAAAAGGAAAAATCTATGCTGTGCCCGAGCATAACCAACGTGACGCTGTTGGTTCACGGCATTCCCATCAGGATCGAGTTCTTCCTGTGTAAATATTGACTGGTCTGGATAATAGGGATCAACCAGCGCTGCATCAGGATGGAAAATCACATCGATCTCCTCGGTATGCGCAACACTCTTCCACCATTTAGCTTGTTTATCATGTAAATTTGCCATGGCAAATACGTTGCCAGGAGTAATATCTGAATTTATATTTACTCCTCCTTTTGTCCATGTATAATCCATGGTTGCATCCCATGTTGCTACATCTTTAGTCTTGTACACATATCCAGGGATATACTTACTATACCTATCTTCGAAAGCCAAAGTATCCTGAATTGCCTTAATGGGATCATTATGCTTGTCAACCTGAACGACCATGTAATTAGAAAGGTCAAGGTTAACATTACCAGGATTCACAACTTCAATTCCAGCATTCCTTGTATTGACCGTAAACATAATTGTACTGAAAAATGGATCTGCAACAAATTCCTGGAATTCATCACTGAATACTTCAAACAAAATGGAATAGGTCTGTACTGTCAAACTATCCTCTGAAGTAACAGTGATTGTAGTGGTCCTGTCCTCAATTGAACCATAGAGATCCAGAGCCCTGTCAACCTGCACCCAGGCATTCAGATCAAGCGGAGTAGCCACAACAGCCGGCACATCTTCTGTTCCGGGTGCAAGCTTCAACAGATATGTCAACTTTGATGAACTAAAACCTGGTATTGTATCAGAAAGCTGAGCACCTGAGGCCCATCCGTTCTGCAGGTAATATGGAATATCAGCTGCACTGAGGAAGATATCCGGCCAGGTTATAGCAGCAAGCCTTGCTTCAGAACTACCGGCATAATCCAGCACATCAATATAGTACTCCTTCACAGTGCTTCCATCAGCCCCAGTGATCGTCAATATGTCTCCATTTCTCAGGTCTGCACGAACCTCATCCCCCACAAAAGTAAATGCAAAAGATGCATTTGGTGGAATATCCAGGTAATACAATAATGTGTCAATCCGGATCGCAAATGGAACATCACCTATAGTATCTATGACTGGTTCATCATCTGTCACATAGAAATTCTCGTTCCATTCACCCAATTCATTCATTATATAGGTAGGAAACACTTTTACGATATCATTTGCATGTGTTAAATACTGAATAGTTAATTCTACTGTTTCCAGGTCATCACCACAGGCAAAGATCTTAAGTATGTCCCCAGGCATAGCGATCTGATTAAAACTAAGATCGTTTACATTGAGGAGAGAATCACCTTCATCAGAAAAACTTTTATAGGTCCAGGCCATACCATCACCAAGTATCACCTCATTATCTATGATATCTTCAAATTTCAGTGCTCCCCAGGGAACTTCAAGTATTCCATTATCCATGTCAACAACAGCTCCATTGCCACCTGTTACATCCATGGTGAAATTCCCATGATTACCTGCTGTTTTAAATACTTTACCTCCATTATTGCCATCATCATTCTTGATAGGAATCCACTCCGAAGTGGTGATATCATCACTTGCGGCATCTGTAAAACCATCTTGTCTAGTACCCTTTGTAATGGTGTGCTTACGAACCAGAACTGCCTCACCGGTAGCTAAAGGAAATCCTGCTACGGAAACAATTCCAAGTCCGATATCAAGACTAATCGGATCCTTATCCCCATTGACATTATCCACCAATACCCATTTCTGCTTATAAAATGGCGGAAGAGTATCCGTAACACGTGTGGCTACAAACACCCCAACCGGATAGGATGACCACTGACGGAAGAATTTTTGTCCATAATTTGAAGTATCATTGAGCTCTTTTGTCTCGAGCTTATATCCAATATAGTCAGCCATCGCTACTAGCTCCGGCCTGTGTATTGGACCACCATCATCTGTAAGTTCATCATAATGTGGCGCCATTAAAAAGATCTCATTTGGTTCAAGAGTATAATTATCAACACTCATTTCTAAAGAGTCAAGTACAACAACCATCGTTTCATTATTAGAACTAAACTCAGGCTCCTCTGTGTTATCCCATGCCCATGAGGACTTTCCTCCAGGTAAAGATCTGATTGCAAATTTACGGAGGTCAATGGCTGTATCTCCCATATTTGTCAGTTCTATATAAGCATTCGACCAGCCATCACCACGCCATTCTGTAATGACCAGATGATCTATGGTGTCGTTAAAAATAGAATCCGATTGGAGAAGGGATTCATAACTCTGGGCTTGAACACTGCCCACACTAAATAAAATAACCAACATTCCAATCAGGCCTGTGAGCCATCCGGATAGTTTGCTATTTACCACTTTCGGCCTCAAATTGAGACTTCGGAAAGCAAATGTCATAGTTGTAGTTTTCTCATCCATAATAAATAGTTTTAGTTTAGAATTTACATGTTAAGCTATTCGCGCCACAAAACCAAATCTCAGATAAATTTCCCATTAAGTATTTCATGACACTTGTTCTGTTTTTTTTGATGACTTAAAAATATTAATTCGATGCTCCCTCGCGAAAAGGGTGTTTACAAATCACTATTACAAATTATGCATACAATAACACAAATCATACATCTGTTTACAATCAAGACTTCTGGACAATATATTGATAATATACTGCAAGATTATTCTTCGTAGTATTTATAGTCTTTATGGTTGAAGAGATGTTTGTTCACTGCATTTTCTTCTGAGTATCCTTCCCATACCTTCATACCTTTTCCAGTATTCCACCAGGGATTATCACTTACAACATCAGGTAAAGAATTCAGAATGACATCCAATTCACTCCGTTCCTGGTCATATTCAGGAACTCCATTGATTTTCTTATAGGTATGTCCGAAACGGTCTTCATCTGCCAGATAAAACCGGCCCTCAGGATATCCAAGCATAGGATTTATTGCTTCAATCATATAATCCTTTGTTCTCAAAAGCCTTGTCGTTCCAATATATGCATAGATCCAGTCACGATGCTTATCAGTTGTTCCATTGAGAAATGACTTTAAACTCACACCATCAAATGAACCTTCAGGCATTTCTATTCCGGCGATATCACAAAGTGTTGGGGCTATATCACTAAAATCTGTCAATTCAGCTGTTGCACCACGTTGCTTTACAGGTCCACCCCAGCATATATTCATTACATGTACGCCTCGTTCAACTCCACGGCTTTTTGCAGTAACTGCTGTGCCATTATCGGATAAAAAGATCAGATATGTGTTCTCCTTAATCCCCAATTCTTCTACTTTGTCAACTACGCGTCCCATCAGGTGGTCGATGTATTCATTCAGTGCGATCCACCGGGCTCTGCTTTCCTCTGCTGTTTCACTTTTTGTCATCACACCTACAGGTCCCCGATGTGGTGTAGTACTTATTCCTTCACGACATCCATGCGGAGCAACGAAAGGCCAGTATGCCAGGAATGGTTGATCTTCCTGAACTTTGCGCTCCATAAAATCCAGAATGAAATCACAGAAGATATCCGGACCGAAGTCATCTGGTTTTGTTTCAAAATATTCATGATTTTTAACAATGGCAGGATGCCAGTAACGTGAAGACTTCCCATCACCTTTCCAGGCACATTCATAATTTTCACTTCCCGCTGCTTTTGCAAATTCTGCTCCTCCTTCCCATAGACAATATTCATCAAATCCCACCTCTGATTCATAAGGCATCCGTGCCCCGGCATGCCACTTTCCTGCTATGGCTGTTGCATAACCTGCATCCTTCAATAATTTACCGAATGCATGGTTGTCCTTGTACACGTCTCCCCTGGTATTTCCTAACCACATGTTATTGTGAAGCACTCCTGTGGTTGTCCCATAACGCCCCGTCATTAACAATGTTCTGCTTGGAGCGCACAGAGAGGAAGCATAACATGTTTCAAACATGACTCCCTCATTGGCAAGCTGGTCAATAACCGGAGTATTTGCAGCCCCGGGCTCTCCATAGCATGAATAAACATCCGGACTAACATCATCCAGCATGACCACGATAATGTTTGGTTTATTCTGATCCTGTCCAAATAACATTGCACTGGTAAGCATTCCTGCAAAACAGATGCTGATGTTTCGGTAAAAGTTCTTGTTGTTCATGATAAAATTCAATTTAAATATAGTTCAGATTAGTTCTTTATATTATTGATATATAGATTGTTATATTCGATATTTATTTTTTGGAATTACTATTTTCCTTTGTAGGGCTTGTCACTACAATTATAATTCTGATTGCTACTTTATATATTCAAAATAATATACACCCCCTTTTTTCAATCCCTTGAAATATATAAGTAATAAGCACTAAAGCTCTCTTTCTTATTGTTCCTGAAATTTGCAGAAATCTTGTGTTGGCCTTTTGAGACCTTGGCTTCTAACTTAACTTGATCATCTGTGATACCCTCAGACGAAGCAATTAACACTCCATCAATGGTCACTGAAGCACCTGTAATATTCATATTCTTTAATTTCTTTGAATCATAGCTTGTATTTTCTGCTTCGATTGGAACACGGCTTAGCTGGAAAGTATATGTATCATCTTCAGGAAATTCGATGTTCCATACGCCCCGGTCATAAACTCCCTTCTTAACAGCACTTTGATTCCATACAGATTTTGGCTTATTTTTCTTCCCATCGGGTAGCAGATCCATTGTTACAAATGGTACTGATGATGCTGAATCTGAATAAACAAAGCAATATTCATGATCAAAAGCTTCGCTAACTTTTGAATGCCAATTCATGTATTGTTCTCTCATTTCCTCAACTCTGGCCTTGTCATCTATAGCTTTTTTCTGACCAGGATCACTCTGCATATCATATAACTCAGATCCTGAAACCAGTCTCCAGTTAGCATTCATTACACAACTTGAGTTGTATAGTTTTTCCCTGTCGTTGACTTTTCCTTCAGAAACAATAACCCTGTCTGGCAACTCAATTTGCGTATCACGAAGCAGGGTAAGGATGCTCTCTCCATCAAATTGAATATTTTCCTCAATAGAAAGATCACAGGCCTCAATGAGGGTAGGAAGAATATCTAAATGTGCTGTGAGCTGAGTTAATGATTTTCCACCTTCAACATCACCTCCCGGCCAGTAAACAAAACAGGGAACCCTGTGTCCCCCTTCATAATCGCTGCCCTTTTTGCCACGCATACCTGCATTAAAGATGGATGTATCCTTCTTTGCACAGGCAGAGCCATTGTCAGACATAAAGATCAAGATCGTATTTTCTTCAAGATTTTTTTTGCTCAAATACGCTCGCAAGCGACCCATATTCTCATCTATACTAGTGACCATTCCATAAAAATTGGCTACTCCCTTGCTAAGTCCCATTTCTAAATATGGTTCTACATACTCAGGTGCAGCACCAATTGGCGAGTGCGGTGCAGTAGTAGCAAGGTGGAGGAAAAAGGGGGTCTCACCTGCCCTGTCAATAAAGTTCAATGCCGCATCAAACTGAACATCAGTACAATACCCTTCCTTCATCACCCATTCATTCCCGTTCCAATAATGACCGTCCCATAAACCATTTTCCCAGTAATCAGCTACCTGCCCAAGACTGCCTCCTCCGATCCTTAACACCTCATCAAAGCCCCTGTCCTCCGGCCTGTAAGGATAATTATCTCCCAGATGCCACTTCCCAACCATGTAAGTCTTATAGTCATTTTCTCTAAAAACATCAGCCATGGTCTTTTCTTCTATATTCAAAATATTCGTTCCACCGATTGTGTGCCAAACACCAACAGAAGTAGCATATTTTCCTGTCATGATGGCGGCCCGGGATGGAGAACATACATTGTTCACATGAAAGTCGGTTAAGCGCACTCCTTCATCATGCAATTCATCCAAATGAGGTGTACGGATAAACTCATTTCCATGTGCTGCCACTTCTCCATACCCCTGATCATCTGTCAGCACAATAATTACATTTGGTTTATCCTGTGCCATTACAGAAAACCATATTCCTGATGCCAAACAGATTACTGGTAATTGTTTTAAAACCATGTTCATATCTCTATTCTTTTTCAACTATTTTGAAAACAGCTGTATGGATTTTATTTCCAGGACATTTTTCTCCTGTAGTCCAATTTTAATATACCTGCATGTAAGTGCTTCCTCAAATACCTTATCAAAGCTTCTTGGCATTTCAACATGATACCTGTCTGCCTGCCATACCTGCCTCCAGTTAATACCATCACTTGAAATCCAAACTGTTAGTGTTTTTAAGTAAGCTCTTTTTTTATCCATTGGAGCCAATAATTTGAAGGCATCAAATGATGTCTCTTCCAATAAATCAATCAGCACAAAGGGATTTTCTTCATTTGCTGTTGCAAGGACAACATTCACTTCCTCATCACCTAATTGACTGCTAAGCATTTCAAGATTAACAGAGTTTTTTTCATCCATTGAGGAGGCCTCAAACTTAGCATTTCCGGAAATTAATTTTCGTTGGGAAATTGGATCTATCAGGACTTTTAATTGCGCAGGATAATCTGATTGCAATCCTATATCAGTAGTCCCAATTTCCTTGAATCCTTTATCGAATACTCTTGAATCAGGAGACAATACAAAATCTCCCGGCCTGAGATCTCTGTATTTTGGAATTGGATTTTTGAATTCCGGGTCAAATGATTCCGAGCCCTCTTCCCATCCCCTCCCCTTTCTCTCTTCCAAAAAATCTTCAACATACTGATTATCCTTTACATGGAAATATACATTGTTCTTCAGGACACAATCCTCCGGTGTTGAAAAAGCCGGGATCGTTCTTTCCTTATAAGGAGGAACATCGTTACCATCAAAATACATAACATTAGAAAACACTTCGGAACCCGGAAAATATGCCTGTCCGGGATAAGATGTAAATCGTATGTTCGTATTGTAGAATATATTATTCTTGATGTGGTTGAAACCCTTATGTACGACACCTCCATCTGTAATGATATTGCTTTCAAAAAGAGTCCCCCGCTGCCAGTCATCCGTTCTCAGTCCATTTCCTGTCACTTCACCCAGGAAGTTATTCCTCAAAATATTACCCATTCCCGCTCCGGAAACATTAAGGGCTGCTCCATCCCCAATTTTACTCCTTAGACGATGTAAATGGTTTTTTTCAATAAGATTATTTTTGGAATGTTCATATGGTAAAATGGCTTCCTGAGTAACATTTTCTCTGGTAAGCAATGCAGCGTCAATTTCGCTCCACCGCATGGTCTTGCTTCCTTCATCCCAGTCGACTTCCGGTCCTTCCCAAAATATAGGTGCCCTGACCCCACAAATCCCAACACCCTTTCTCGGACTATATTGAATCTGATTATGGGCCACGTAATTATCTCCACTCTGCCAGATAAAAATCGCATGGCCATGCCATACAACTTCCCCGACATGGTCGATGATGTTATTGACAATCCTGTTATTCTTATTTACATCTTTCGTTCCCGGACCATAACCTGCCAATAAAATACCCATGTGACCAACGTGATCGATCAGGTTACGTTCAATGGATATATTCTGACAATGAAGGTCCATACGAATCGCTGAATTTCCTGATGCTGTAAAACGACATTCTTCAACAGAACAGTCCTCAGCACCTCTGAAACGAAGCAAGGCATTGCCATGATCAAATTTATCCCAATCATGCTGTATGCCCCATCCTTTATGATCATCCCACCAAACATACCTGTCGCCGTGAATGAAATGAATACCTTTGAAATGCAAATTCTTTACCGGGATATCTTCAGGCCCTTCATAGTCAATCTCTCCCTCAACGCGTATATGTTCCAGCAACTGTGGCGCATAAATATTGTCTCCAGGTGTTCCATTTACCGGCCAATAATAGAGTTTATTTTCGCTCATGTTAAGAACCCACTCACCCGGTTCATCCAGGAAATCAATCACGTTTTCAACCCAGGCAGGATTGTATGGTTTTGGAGTTGTAAATGGAGGAGCATTTGCCTCGAACTTTAAATAAGCAGTTTTATCCTCTTCATTCACAGAATCAATAGCACTGAAATTTAAACACCACGGAACCGGACTGAAAAACACTTCAATATCATCCAGATTACTCCAGTTTTTTATCTCAGTATCAGGAAAAGTAATCTCCCTTAGCAAATGCCTGTCTTCAGGATTGGCTACATTTCTGGTAGCAAAATTTTCAAACTTGATCTGTGTTGACTGAAATCCATTACTTCGAGCCCTGAGAAGTTTTTCATATCCATCATAGAGCGTGTAGAAACGTTTGATGCCTTCCGGAAGTTCTGCCACCCATACTTTACTCCTTGCAATCTCCGGGAGAGATGAAGGGGGATCTTCTAATATTTGCCAATTGACAATATGCTTCCCGGAGGATATGATGGGCACCTCGCCTTTAGCAGCCTTATAACTTAATGTATGATCCAGGGTGCCGCCATCAATAATATTGAATACAACAGTATTATCAATAAAATAGGTTCCTCCCGACAGGACAACCTCAATATTCTGTTTCCTCTCAGCCTTGCTCAAAGATCGTATATGATCTCTTGCTCCGGTTATTGTTTGAAAAGGAGTTTCAGATGATCCATTATTTGTGTCCGCTCCTGAAGGAGAAACATATACTTTTAATGCAGATGTTTGTCCACAGGATGTAAGAAGCATCAAAACAATTACCAGGTTGCTCAGAAGTAAATTTCTAATCTTTGTCATTTTTAATTGTATTATTAATGCGTATTATTTCTTAATCAATTTTGAGTGTTGTCGATCACCGTTTCTGAATTGCACTTCGATCAAATAGACACCTGCATCAAATCCATCCATATTAATAAATCCAGTCGCCTCCCCAACAGAGCGAAGGAGTACCCCCGACATATTATAAATTTTAAGTCTTTCTACGCTTTCTGCATTCTCCAGGAAGAATCCATGGTCAAACGGATTTGGATAGATCTTCAATGGCAAAAAAGTCATATCATTTTTATCAACTGGTATCTCATGAATGAATACCTTAAAATCATAAGTGCCGGATTGCTTTTCTCCAATCTCCACAACAACAGGTACAAGAATAGGATTCACATTAAGAGCTGTTGGTGTGATAATATTGCTGTTATTTTCAAATCCCGGAGCTTCACTTACATTAACCTTTGGCAGTCCGGGCAGTGCATATGGATCAACAATAAGGAATATTTCTTCAGGAAATTCTGTCGAGATCAATCCAAGCTCAAGTTTATCGACACTCATATAGAATGGGATCCCTACTTCAGTAATAATGGTATCCTGACCAATAATCTCAATGTCAAAATCGCGCTTTGTCAAGCACCTGAAACCAAGCATAAAGTCATCTATTGTAATCTCCTCTGTACCATTAAAATTTGTTTCCGGGAAGAACCAGACATCTATATCCTGCAAGTGCTTCCATTCCTTGTCCGGATTTTCCTGATCCCAATTTTCAAATACCTCATTGATATTTATGAATGCCCAGCCATTTGATTCTGAAATTAAAATATCAAATAGTACCGGAGTACCGGATAGTCCTTCAGAATTTACATTCAGTGCCACAGGTATAGAGTTTATACCTTCCGGCACATTATAATGAAATTCCATGAAAGGATGGGGACGTAATATCATATTGATTCCCTTCAATTTGAAATAATTTGCATAATCTATCCTTCCGGCTGCGGGCCATATCTTCAAGCTGTCATTGACAACATAGGTGGAGTCCTGCGTCATATATTCAGGTTCCCAAATATTCTCATCCCATGGCTCGAAATTAGCATCATCATCACTTTTATTGAAATCTTCAAGGTAACTGACTGGTAAATCACTGCTGTCTTTCTGCGTACCATTTGGAACAAAATACCAGGTATCTCCTGTAACAATCCCATCATCCAGGACCTCATCCACTCTCCAGAAATATGTAGTAGTGGGATCCAGATCACCAGGATTATAAATATTGGAGTGCTGCTCACTAACCAGTTCCATATTGCTGGTCGAGTTGCCCAAATAAACCCTGTGCTTCTTAGTCCCGAGAGCTTCCAACCACATCAGATCACAATCTGCCATTGCTGATGCTGTTCCATTTGGTGGAATGGGCATAGTTGCTTTTTCTGCCTTTCTTCCGGGAATCCAATAAATAGTATCCCCAAACTCATAGGCTCCAATATCGCGCGATTCTCCTATCCAATCCTTGACAAATGGTTCAAGAATGTAGCCTTTGTCTACCAGGTCTGAACCATCCTGAGGCCTGAAATCCCAATTTTCAGGATCCCTGATCACCGTTGCAATATCAAGTCCTGTTATAAAGCCATTCCAATTATTTCCGACATTTCCGGGAAGAGGATACTCCACGACTGTTCTAACGCGGTGTCCGGACATCCTTTCAGCTGCATTGTTATACGTCCAGGTACCATCATTACCACCAAAATCTTCAGCCGCTAATACCGTTATATCACAACGCTTACTACAATCAAAAAAGGTATTATTTACTACATTCTGAGAATCACCCTTGACCTGAAGCCCCTGCCACAGATCCCAGCCTACATTTGCAAACATAGTTCCCAGGCGTCCGGCCGGCTCTCCATCAAAACGAATCCCTTTATTCTCAGTATCATGAAACCAGTTATACCGCAAGGTATCATAGTTTTGAGAACCTGACTGCACCTGTATGCAGCTTGCATCCGATCGATGTGTGGCCAGATTATGCATGTAATTATACTCAGCAACAAAATGGCCATATGGACTTTTAAAAAACTTAATACCATTGCCTCTTTCTGACACATATACGGTATTATGGGCTGCATACCCTCCTTTACATTTAAAGAAATTGACCATATGATTAAAACGGCCATTGTGCAACAGGGTATTTTCCAATACAGGTGCATATGTGTTCGAACCATCAAAGTATAAGGCAGTCCCATCGAAATACCTGAATTCGCAATTAAAAACCCGAATAGAGGAATTGGTCATGATATGAGGTGAATATGACAGTGTACGGGTTTTCAACATAGCAGGATAATAACTTGGATACTCAAATATGCTATTATTGATTTCAATATTTATTGAGTTCTCAACCCTGAAGTGCGTTCCAAAGAAATTCAGATTGTCCAGGATCACATAACTTGAATTATTGATCTGTAAGGCCAGGTTTTGGGTTTTCATCCTTAACTCTTTTCCACCCGGGTCTTGTCCGTCAGCTGTATACAAGTACAAATCATTTGTAGAAGCGTCAAAATACCATTCATCCGCATCGTCCAGACAATCCTTATGAGCCAGAATATAGAAGTACTGCTTACCCAGAGTCAGTAATTCATTTCGGTTTTTCCCCTCTGTTGATGAGGACACGAATATATCATCACCAACAGCGTGAGAAACAATTTCTTCCAGGACAGTTTCATAACCCATTTTCAAAGCCACCATCGCTCCGGTAAAATCAATCCCAGTACCTCCAAGACTCTGGATTCCAATTCCTTCACTTTTCCAGGTAGCTATATCTGAATCGGCACTCACCAGGGAAAAATCATCCTCCAGCGAAACAAAGGTAGTTTCCATGTCCCAATTTGTCCCCGGTTCTGGTTCCCTTGCTGTGTAATCAAAATTAAAATCATCGGCAAAAGTACCCTTGTTATTTGGCCAGCGTGCGACTTTCATCATCCTGCCATCAATCCATATTTGTTGAGCACCATAGTTCAGTACTTCCTGGTTGGTGATTCTGATCTTCCAAATATTTCCCTCCTGGTGTTCCCAGGTACCATCAACTACCACAGTACCATCCAGAATCGCTTCTTCTCCCGGATAAGCCGAAATAGTTACCGGAGCTGATTCTGATCCTGTAATACTGACAACATTTTCTTCATGATAGCGTCCCTCTCTTAAAATGACCCGGCTTCCTTTCTGTAATCCAGAAAGCGCTTGAGAGATTGTTTTTACTGGACTTGCTTTCGAACCGTCATTACTATCGTTTCCTTCTGTTGATGATACATAAACGTCTGAATAATAAAATGGCAGAGAAGCATATCTTGTCTCAATTAAATATATATTATCCAACCAAAAGGTGTCAATTGTTGAGAATTCAAATTTACATCCGAAAGTTCCGGTTATAGGTGAAGTAAGTTTATAACTGTATCTCTCCCAGTTTTGAGATATCGTAAATGGTTCTTTATGATCATATAGCGGATCATTTCCTCCACTCGTCATTGCTACCAGCCAAGCGGATCCTCCTTTAGAAGATTTTGCATAAAAAACCATCTCATATTCATATCCCTGCACAACATTAAAATAAGTTGTTCCGGAAGTTCTCAGGTATCCCAATCCGATGTAATCTATCCTGAGTGCATATCGCCCACTATATACTTCAGATGCTGCAGTGTCTGCAGAAACAATCAGGGTACTCAGTTCATTTCTAGAAGACCAGTTACTTTTATCACCCAACTCAAATCCTCCATTGGCAAATTCAACATTGCTCTCTCCTCCAATTATATATATGGAAAGATTGAAAATATTGCTTAAGAATTCCGATTCCGATACCTGGAGATTTACATGGATCTCTCCAAGAAACTCACTGTCTGCAAAAACAGTGTCTCCTGAAAAGGAGTAGTTTTCTCCCTCTAAAATTATTATTTGAAGATCCTCTGGATTGGTCACCCCCTCTACTTCAAGGTAATCCGGTAATATTTTTATTGTTCCGCCCTTAACAACTTCCAAACTTGCTAACTGACGAGTAATTAAAAGATCAGAAGCGAATAATACTCCTGAAAATATACCCAGAAGAATAAGGATCAGAAGTAGTCTCATTTTTAAATGTATGATTAACATTCGCGTAGTATTAGTTAATTGGTCTATTTAAAATTTCATTAATTTCTGCGCTACTAATTTATAAGCTGGATAAGACCAGAGAAAACACCATCCACAGATAGTAGGTAGGTACCCACTGGTAAATCGTCAACATTAACAATTTTAAGTACTGAGTCGATAAATATTTCCTTCATCATTGTTCCATTGATATTATTGATGCGAAGTATTGAGCCCAACATTCCTCCTTGTATTGAAAATTCATCAGATGCCGGGTTTGGATAAATTCTTAATTGTCCTGAATTATGTGCGTATACAGAGCTGGTCTCTGTTAAAACATATTCTTTTGAGATATCAGAATCTATGATCTCAATCGTGTCAGTAAGACTTTCATATCCGTCTGCCTCAATGGAAACAGTATACTCACCAATGTATAAATCGTTTAGTTGTATCTCTCCTGATTCACCTGTTGTGTAACTTTCCTCATTCACAGAGACAGCAGCACCCGGCAGTGGTCCATCCTGATCATTGACAGTTATATCCAGTATATAAGGAATGGCGGATAAATTCAGATTTATCAAAGTATCATTGGCCTGCTTATAATCCGGACGAGGTTCGATGGTGATTGAACCTGAATAAGCTTCGTGTCCTATAGCTTCAGCTTGTATAGCATAGGTGCCGGGAAGTACATTAAAAATACTTAGATATCCATCTTCTGTAATCCAATGATCACTGCTGTCATTAAATCGAACCTCCCCGGTTTTAAGTATCCCTCCCAACTCAGAAGTCAGTTGAACCACAACTCTTCGATCTATGTTCTTCTGATCCTTTCCAGGGTATAATCCTTCTGTAAATTCAATAGCACTCATTTCAGCATCAAGCTTCTCATGCATCATGGCTACAATATTTGAATATGCCGGGTCATCATATACATTGTTCATCTCATATGGATCATTTACAAGATCATAGAGATCAAAACCCAAAACATCCCCATTCTTCTTACCCAGGTATACCAACATCTTATAATCTTTGGTCCGGATACCTATATGTTTTGGACAACTGCTGGAGTAGAAATGGTAAAATGAAGCCTCCCTTATGGTATCCGGAGTATTGCCATACATAAGATCTTTGAAACTGATGCCCTGCATTACATCCGGGATTCTGGCTCCTGCAATATCAAGGAATGTGGGAGCAAAATCAACAATATTAACAATGTCTTCAATGACTGTATCCTGTGCAATTTCCTTCGGATAACGTACTATCAGGGGTATACGCATAGCTTCTTCAAGACCCAGCCTCTTGTCATAAAAATTGTGCTCTCCCAAAAACATCCCCTGATCGGAAGTATAGATAATGATTGTATTTTCAAGTATCCCATCATCCTTTAACTTCTGCATAATTCTTCCCACATTGTCATCTACACTTTTGACACAGGTCAGGTAATCATGCATATATTTCTG
>JAUUZQ010000172.1 GCA_030589895.1 Bacteroidales bacterium | reverse complement strand
TAGCGTTTACACAATCTTATCTAGTCACCCTCAGATGGACAAGATGTCAGATTACATAAATACAAGAACTATTATGATTCATCAATAGCTGTCAAATAATCTACAAATATGGATGCGTTATCACATTTGAATTCCCTCTCAGGATAAAATGAATATCCCACTTCCTCCCCAGGAAAAACTAAACGAATCTCAAAATATTTACAAGATTTCAGAGCATCCCATGCTTCGTCCATAGTTTCAATCTCCTCACCTACTGCTACCGGATCATAGCTTGTACTATACCTGCTTATGACTCTACTTATACTTTTCTTATCCTTTAAGAGGTTAACATTAACAGATTTCTCATCTTTAACAGGAGCTTCTCCGTCTTGATACATGTATACAATTCTCTCATCCTCAAGAACAATCGCAAGAACGGTCTCACTTAAAGACGAGCGGTTCAGATTAAGCCACAGATCACACTTAAAGTAAAAACTAAAGGAATCCTCCCATTTTTCATGACAAATTTTAATGTCTATACTATTGGTTTCATCTTCCGTAAAACAAATACTTTCTAGCTTATTAGTTTCTGTAACAACTTACCTTACACCACTATCTGAGATGCATTCTTTGATTGTTAGTTCTGGTTGAGAATAGAGAAAACAAGCTAGACTGGACAATATCACTATAAAGATAGCTTTCATCATAGCTCTAATTTTAAACGTTAAAATGAGTACGATAAAAAGTTACGGAATTAATCCACTGCAGTCAAATATTCTGCTGATTTTGAATTCATTCCCACCTGTCCAGCAGCAGGAACCACAATAGCAGGACCTGCACTTCTTTTTCAAACATCGTTATATTGGTTGATGCGATGACCTTACAAATATCAGTGCTTTGACCCAGGGCAGAATATACCACCATAGTACCACCTTTGTACACATGATCCGGGCAACCTGAAATACGGTAGCTGCTTTTTTTATTACTTCACTTACGTATTTACAATTAACGATTAAATGCCTGGCCGACTTTATAATAAATAGAATCAAAATGACCATTGTGGTCAAAGACATTATTTGCTTTGACGTAATCTTCCCAACCTTCAAGAAGCTGTTTTTTGATCTCCGGATACTTGTCTGACATATCAGTAGTTTCTCCAGGGTCGTCTGTAAGATTATATAGTTTCCAGTTACCATCGTCAAAAGGAGGAGGAAGCCTGAGTATTTTCCACTCTCCCTTTATATATGCTTTCATCTCAAATAATTCCCATCCCTGGCCATGATCCGTATCATGAACAGTTTCGGCATCCCCAAGTGCATAGGCGAGTCCTGAGTTTCCTGCTGGTTGTATGACTGGTTTCCCTTTATATGTTTCCGGATAAGTAGCATCAGCAACTTCCAGGATAGTTGGGTAGAGATCTGAAACGTGTATGAAGCTATTTTTAATCTGACCAGCAGTTTCCATCTTACCAGGTGTTTTAATAATGCAGGGTGAATGTATGCCACCCTGTGTGGTAAAACTTTTAAATAATCGGCTCGGAGTAGATACAGCCTGTGCCCAGCCAGCTCCCATATCAACAAAAGAATTGGGCAAGCCTCTATTTTCCAGGGAATTGTCAAATGATCCTATATACGTACCATCGCCATTACCCGGATATGCCGAAGGAGGGACACCATTTGCTCCATTATCTGAGAAGAATATGATCAGGGTATTGTCATACTCGCCTACCTCTTTCAGGTAGGCGAAAACCCTGCCTATGGACATATCCATATAGTCGACCATTGCAGCATATACCTCCATATCACGAGAAACCATTGCTTTTTCCTCATCCGAGAGGGTCTCCCAGTCTTGTACAGCAGGTATTCCGGGAAAAGTTGATACGTCCTGATCGTATATTCCCAGCTCCTTTAATCTCTCGAGCCTTACATCCTGTAGATTTCCCCAGCCTCCTTCGTACATACCTTTATATTTGGCGATATATTCAGCTGGAGCGTGAAGAGGATCATGCGGGGCTGTATAGGCCAAATAACCGAAAAACGGCTTATTATCTTCCCTGTTCCGGTCAATAAAACTGATGAGTGAATCTGAGTAATTTTTGGTTGAGTAGAAATCTGCCGGTAAGTTCTCCACAACCCTGCCATTTCTGTGATAAGTCATATGACTCAAGGGTGATACTCCTTTACTATCTGCCCAGTGGCTTCCTCCACCTTCTGCCAGTATAAAGGTTTCAGTAAAGCCTTTTGCAGATGGCAAATTTTCTTCCTCATGTCCCAGGTGCCATTTACCAGTCATATAGGTATGATAGCCATTATCTCTTAACACTTGAGGTAGCGTAACAATCCGTTCGTTCAAATGGCCCACATAGCCATCTTTACCTGCAAGTTGAGGGTAGGAAAGTTCACCCATCACTCCCATGCCTGCTACATGGTTATCACTTCCTGAAAGTAATACAGATCGGGTAGGTGAGCAGGTAGGAAGCACATGAAAGCCAGACAGGCGAACTCCCTGTTCAGCCAGTTTGTCAAGCACCGGAGTTTTAATCTCACTCCCAAATGGCCCAATATCACTATACCCCAGATCATCTGCCACAATTAATAAGATGTTTGATTTACCGGTTTCAGACTTTCCATTGCTCTCTTCGGATTTATTATTAGTGCATCCGGTCATTAGAATGAGTATGATATTCAGACCAAGCATCGATGCAAACATGGCAATTTTTGGTTTCATTGCAGTGATTTTTTGAATAGATTTTGGAAAATTCTACTTAAAAATACGGATTTAGATTTAATATTTCCGATTGGTAAAAGACTGATTAAATTAGATAGTAAAGCGTGTGTCTCTTTCTGAGTGAAGTGAATTTTCAGCACATAAAAAACCCCCAGCGTGAACCGGGGGATATTTTATCATTATTTATTTTATTTCACTCTTTGGTATGTATCTTCACTCCATTCGGACCATGTTAGATCAGCGTTCCGATTTTTTTGGCGAAGCGAAAAAGATTCAGGTGACAATATTTCAATTTCCTGCATTACAACAGGATATTCTGCATTATCAATGAACCCTTCACGTACTAATAAACTCTCAGACACAAATCTGCCATAAAGAGATACTATCACACCCCCTTGTTGGATCATATGCGAAACTACAGTCTGGCCATCTTGTGATAGTCCCAATAATCCCCTCACTTCATAGGTTGTTTCTCCACTATTCTTGAACTCATTGATAAATGTATTTCCACCAGCAATTGGAACTACTTCCATAAAAGCAGTTATATCATCTGATATTTTCGCTTCCCAAGTTCCGTTAAACTGTTTTATTAGCTCTGCCTGTTCAAGTTCTTCTTCGGCAGATTGAGCCAATAGAGTTAGGGAGGGAACTATAAATAATAAGCTCAGAATGATATTGATTGACTTTCTCATAATAACTGAATTTGGGGGTTAGATAATAAAGAGACGTATAAGTCAAGTATTTTGTTGAAATTTAAGGGATTAATAGAATCTCCTCCTCCCAAAAACGGTCATCTATGGTCTTGTCCTGGTAAAGCTGTTCCGCTGCTTTCTCAAGCAAGTCACTATACTCTTTCACCAGGTTATGGGTATCAAACCAAACACCCAAATACTCCCGGAAACTGAGCATTAGAGCGTATTTATAGCCCTCTTTTCCCCAGTCTACCCCAGTGTCCCAATAGGCATAGAAAGCCGAAGTTATATGGCACAGTGCGCTTCTGTACCCTTAATGAGCGTCTGTGCACACTTAATCCTTTACGCACCGGACACTATAACCTTGCTCCTTATTGTTGCCGAAACGCCCCACCTGGTCGCTACCGTTTTCCATCCAACGGTGCTGCGCGCGTTCCAGGTGGGTTTCATTTTCATTCCACCATTCACCGTAAGCATTCAATTCGGAGAAACCACCACTACTTTTGCGACTACCGGCCGGAAGCGCCGTAAACCCTACTTCGTCTGTTCCGTTATTGCCGGCAGTCCAAACACTTACGCTTTTTAACTTTTTTCCTTCATCTGTACCTCGTAAATCGGTTTGGTCAGCTTCTTCCTGGCTCATACCCAGATGCATTTCCAATGTTTTCCAATCTTCATCAGAAGATAAACCCCATCCGCTGGGGCAGGCCATTATTGCGGCATCCCATGTGTAAAGCCTGCCATAAATATCACCATTTTCAGAACTGTTATCGTACCACCATGAATCGGGAGTCTCGTAATTTAGGTTTTCGGCAAACCAGGTCTGGTTGCCAATGGTAACAATACTGTAGGTTTGGTCATCGCGGGGATCGGTAAAGGTTCCTTTGACTGTAATGAAATCCGTTTTTGTTACTGTATCAGAACCGTTTTCATTTGTTGCTGTTAGGCTTACATCATACTGAGCCATGTTATCATATATATGCGATGGGGACTGCTCTGTACTGTTGCCACCATCGCCAAAATCCCAATTCCAGCTTGTGGGATTATTGGTGGATTGATCTGTAAAATTAACGGTTAATGGTGCATCACCGGTTGTTGGACTTGCTGTAAAAGCGGCAGATCCTCCCTTGATTATCTCAATTGTTATCGCATCAGATGAAAGTGCTCCATCATTATCAATACACGTAGCTTTTATGGTGTGGTTTCCGAGGCTTTCATCGGTAGTGTTCCAGTCGTAATTGTAAGGGGAACTACTTACAGAGCCAATACTCCCACCATCAATTAAAAACTTTACTTCGGCAATGGAACCATCGATGTCGGCGGCAGTAACAGAAATGGTGACAATTTCACTTTGCGTACATTCTTCCCCATCGGATGGAGTAGTAATTTCGCAGCTTGGGGATTTGTTGGGTTCTTCTTTTTCACAAGCCTGAAATACCAAGGTGCTTAAAACTAACGAACCCATTAATGCGACGAGAATGGATTTTGTTTTCATTGTTTCTAAATTTAAAAAGTTAGCACTCATTACAGATTAGTTTCGAATTGATTGTCAGCATCCCTCTCTGATAGTCCTTGTAGGTTTCCGGATTAATGGTTCTTGAACAAGCCAGAAGCTACTCTTCAAAGGATGAAGTATTCACAACTGATATATAGACAATCTTCCAGGTATCATCCTCTTTTTCAAGAATCCTGACAACTATAAGTTTGAAGAGAACATTGCCCTCAGGATCATGCACCGTTTATCATTAACGACCCACACCGGAGCGAGTGCGAATAGCATTATGAGAACAGCCATTGAAAATAGTCTTTGCTTTCTCATGATAAATGATTATTGGGGTTAGACTATAATCAAGACGTATAAGTCAGGTATCTTGTTTAGATATAGAGGATTACCAATATCAATGCAGCCTAATCTAAATATTCTATAGGAATTGTCTGATTTGTTTGGTGGGGGCTATTCTTCCTCTTCTCAACTGGGATTTTGAGCAATAAATTTTTTGGAATTTTTTTTGACTGGGATCCTCTTGATAATAGGTCATCATTGTGAGGACATAGACGTGATCAAGATCAAGTAATGGTAATGTCGGCTTCCCGGATCATTTGCTGATTATAATTTGAGAATAATCTTTAATTTTAGACCAACTCACGTTTCTATGTGCCAGCCAGAAGTAGAGAAATGCAGATGAAAGAAAAGTAAAATTAGAACACATGAACTTAGAAGAAAACAAGAGAAATGCAATTGCGTTTTACAAAACTGCATATGAAGGAAATCCTATGGATGCCATAGAGCAGTATGTTGGCGAAGAATATATTCAACACAACCCGGATGTTGCAGATGGGATACAGGGCTTTATAGATTATTTTGAAAGGATGCAAAGGGAGTATCCCCATAAATCAATTGAATTTGTCAGATGTATTGCAGAGGGAAATTTAGTGGCACTACATACTCACCAAACCTGGCCTGGAAATGATGAATATGTCACAATGGACTTTTTGCGCTTTGATGAAAACGGGAAAATATGTGAGCACTGGGATTCAATTCAACAAATCCCTAAAGCTTCAGCAAATCAGAATTCAATGTATTGATATTAAGGTAGATTAACTTGATAAAATGCTTGCAAGTTTATTATGTAGTCTGAGTATTGTTTTTATTTCCCCTGTTCGTTGAGATGAAATTTAGATAAGATGGCTCTGTGATCCGAATT
>JAUUZQ010000094.1 GCA_030589895.1 Bacteroidales bacterium | reverse complement strand
TTGGGAGGAATTTGAATTAAGGTTTTTAGATGTCCACACGGATTTTTATAGAGAGCTAAACAAGAATTTTCCTGATTTAACCTCCAATGACAGAAAACTATGCTCATTTCTTTTTCTGGATATGTCTACAAAGGAAATTTCCTCCATTACTTTCCAATCACTACATAGTATCAAAATAGCCAGGTACAGGCTTAGGAAAAAACTTGGGATTGAGAAAAATGATAGCTTAACTGCTTTCCTCCAAAATTTGACATAGCTAGTTCCGTCATTACCTATAACCTTCAGGAGTAGATTTCAGGCAAACCTGTTTAAGCTATTTTCCATTTAGGTTTTGTATACCTTTTGTATACCTTTAATATATGTGTATGTCATTATAAATGATGTCTTTTGTGCACGTTTATTAATTCATTTGTATAACATATCAGAAGCAAACAGTTTATCCAAATATTGTAACAAAATGCATTGACATGAAGAAGATTGAAGCTATTATCAGAAAATCAAAATTCAGGGAGCTTAAAGGAGCCCTGGTCCGGGCGGGAGTGGAAAATTTTACTTATAACCTGGTTAGAAATGTTGGGGAGGCAACAGAATCTCGCGTGTACAGAGGGGTAGAATATGAGGTTAGTGCTGTGGAGCGGATTCACCTGGTTCTTCTAGCAGATAAAAAATCAGATGAGATTGTGAAACTTATTGTTGACACAGGAATTACTGGTGAAGCTGGCGATGGCAGAGTTTTTATTACTGAGCTTAAGGATGCCTTCAGACTGATCAGTAAAGATGGCAAGGATATAAGTACGAAACTTTAAAAAGCAGAACTCAAAAAAATATAAAATGGAGACAATTTCAATTGATACTTTATGGGTGCTTGTGGCAGCTGTTTTAGTTATGCTTATGCAGGCGGGATTTGCTATGGTTGAATCCGGATTCACAAGAGGAAAAAACTCGATTAATATATTGATGAAAAACTTGATTGATTTCTCTATGGGGTCATTGATATTTTTTATCATTGGATATACCTTAATGTTTGGGACTGATGTTGGTGGCTTATTTGGAAAGCCTGTCCTGTTTCTAAATGATGATGGAGTTGATGGTATTACAAACAAAGCCAGTTTGATATTTCAGACGGTATTCGCAGCAACAGCAGCTACCATCGTGTCAGGAGCTGTTGCAGAAAGGACAAAGTTTTCTTCCTATATCGTTTTTACAGTCTTTATTACAGCTTTAATATACCCAATTGCCGGTCATTGGATATGGGGCGGAGGTTGGTTGTCAACTTTATCTACGCCATTTCATGATTTTGCCGGTTCAACTGTAGTGCATTCAGTTGGTGCCTGGATTGGACTTGCCGGAGCAATAGTTCTTGGTCCACGTATTGGGAAGTATGGCAAAGATGGATCTGTCAAAGCTATTCCCGGACATAACCTTACCATTGGAGCACTGGGTGTATTTATTCTTTGGTTTGGTTGGTTTGGATTTAATGGAGGTTCGCAATTGGCCATCGCAGGAGAAGCCAATGCTGTTGCAGTCTCCTCCATCTTTTTAAATACAAATCTATCCGCGGCAGCCGGAGCTTTAGCAGCGACTGCCCTTACATGGATACGATATAAAAAACCAGGGCTAAGTTTATCCTTGAATGGTGCTCTTGCCGGACTGGTTGCTATCACCGCAGGTTGTGATATCGTAACACCTGGTGCTTCGATTATCATTGGTTTGATTGCTGGTGTCGCATTGGTTTTCAGCGTGGAATTTTTTGATAAGTTCTTGAAAGTGGATGATCCTGTAGGTGCTATCTCAGTGCATGGTGTTAACGGAGCCCTGGGAACTATTCTTGTTGGATTCTTCGCAGTGGATGGAGGATTATTCCATGGTGGTGGAGCAAGTCTGCTGGTCTCTCAATTGCTTGGAGTAGGAGCTGTAGCGGCATGGTCACTCGGATTGGGATTTCTTTTATTCATTGGAATCAAGAAAACAATGGGTTTAAGAGTATCTCCCACAGAAGAACATGTTGGTCTTGATATTTCTGAGCACGGTGAATCGGCATATAATTAGTAACAAATAATTAATTAAATATGAAAAGAATTCTATTTACCCTTATGATTTGTGCATTAACAATTCACCTGATCGGGCAATCAAAATATGATAATTCAGATATTGTATTGGAACTAAAACAATTTCAAAGTGAGGAATTGACAGTTAGTTGTTTGTCATACTCAGGAGAGTTTGAAAAAGAAGCTTTCATTTCAAAGTTAATGCTTCCCGAAATTGACGTTCAGGAAAAAAGAATTTTCAGACCAAAATCCGGAAAAACAGTTGTTAACAAAGAGATAAATGTCTCATCGCTTACTGCTGAAAAAGCATTAGAGGACCTTATTGCAGAATTGAAAGATTCCGACTTTAATGCATTTTATAATCTAAAAATTACTAATGAGAAAAAGAGGATGGAAGAAGATGGCGAGACTGAAATGATATCTGGATTCAGAATTGAAGGTGTTGCACTCGAATTATAAAAACAATCTTAATAACTAAAACAATGAGTAATTTTAAATTTGAATATCTGTGGCTCGATGGGCATAAGCCCGTTGCAAACATAAGAAGTAAAACCAAGATAATGAGTATGGACTCATTTGATGGTGATGTATCAAAATTACCGAAATGGTCTTTTGATGGAAGTTCAACCAGGCAAGCAGAAGGGCATTTTTCTGATTGCGTAATAGTACCCAAAAGATCTTATGTTGATCCCGGTAGGGAAGATGCATTTCTTGTAATTTGTGAAGTATATAATCCTGATGGAACGCCACATGAATCTAATACGCGCCACAAGATTGATGAAGAAGGATCAAAGGATTTCTGGATTGGATTTGAACAGGAATATGTGTTAATGAATACCAATGGAAGGCCAGTTGGATTTCCAGATGGTGGCTATCCGGAACCTCAGGGGCCCTACTATTGTGCAGTTGGTTACCAGAATGTAACTGGTCGTGATATAGTAGAAGAGCACCTCGACCTTTGTCTGAAAGCGAATATTGGTATAACAGGAATAAATGCAGAAGTAATGCTCGGACAATGGGAGTACCAATGTTTTTCTATCGGAGCTTTGAAAGCGTGTGATGACCTAATTGTATCCAGATATTTGCTGTTTAGAGTATCAGAACAACATCATGTTATCGCTGAATTACATCCTAAGCCAATTAAAGGTGATTGGAATGGTTCTGGTATGCACACGAACTTCTCATTTCCTCACATGAAAAATGTTGGGGGAAAAGAGTACTTCGAAAAATACTTAACAGAATTTGGTAAATATCATGCAGAACATATTGCTGAGTATGGTGCTTATAATGAAGAGCGTCTTACAGGCGTTCACGAAACAGCTTCTATTACAGACTATAGTTTTGGTGTAAGTGACAGGGGTGCTTCCATCAGGATTCCTATTTACACTCCGGAGCACGATTGGAAAGGATATGTTGAAGACAGAAGACCTGCTTCCAATGCTGATCCTTATCGCATTATTGCACGCATACTGAAAACTTCTGCAATTGCACATAAGGCTGCAACAGAGTAATTTATATATTATCTAATGCGCAATAAAGGCAGACCTTTATTGCGCATATATATTTCCAGTAATTGTCCATAAATCTACAAAACACATGTTAAAAAGTGTTTTAATAATCATAATTAGTGTTATTACTACTTTCAATTCTTTTGCTCAAATCAATGTTGTTAATACAGACTCATTAAAGATTGGTGAAAGCTATTATCCCGCAAAATTTTCAATTGGTGGAGCCATTCGTTTAAATTATACCTGGCAAACATATAATCAGGAGAGAAAGGATATTGGAGGAGATTTTGGATTTGAACTTTTCAGGTTAGATGTTGATGGTGAATGCCAGGATATATATTATTCAATTCAATATAGGTGGTATGAACACTTCGAAGCCATACATCATGGTTATTTTGGTTACCATATTTTGCCGGAATTAGATATCGAAATTGGTATTCACCAGGTACCTTTTGGAATACTTCCTTATGCTTCACATAGTTTTTGGTTTGGGGCAACCTACTATTTAGGGTTTGAGGATGACTACGATACAGGAATGAAATTAAATTATAAAAAGAACCAATGGAATTTCCAGGCGGCTTTTTATAAAAATCCTGAATTCATTGATAACAGTCGTATGGGAAGATACTCATTTGATATTGTTACTGAAGGAGAGCAAACAAATCAGGAAATTAACCAGTTCAATTTTAGGGCAGCATACGATTTGATACCCACTGAAGGATTGGTATTGAATGTTGGTACTTCGCTTGAGGGGGGATTCATTTATAATAAAACAACAAGAAACACAGGAAATAGGTATGCAGCTGCACTCCATGCTGATTTCAGATATCGTAATTGGAATATACAATTACAGGGGGTTGATTATAAATTCAACCCCAGCAATCCCTCAGGTGTCAGCAATGAAACTATACAATTTGCTGCATTTATGTATCCTTTTTTAGTTGCAGTTGATGCCCGGGTATTAACATTTAACCTGGCGAAGACCTTTGAACCAGATTGGCGTGTGATAGATAAGATAAGTATCTATAATGATTTTAGTGTAGTTATACCCAGTGGAAATAATGTACATAACTCTATACAAAATGTAACGGGTTTATTAATTGTATCAAAAGGGTTGTACATTTATACTGATTGGATAACAGGACAAAATATGTGGTTTGCAGGAGGTCCGGGTATTGGCTTGAACGGACCGGGAGCGAATGATTGGCTTGGAAGAATCAATATTAATTTCGGGTACTATTTTTCAGGAAACTCTTGTCGATAGATTTGATTTTAAAGATTTATTAAATTTAGAGCATGATATTTTTTATTAAAAAGTTGAATAGCAAAGTTTTCCAGATAACATTATTAACTCTTTTCATTGTTGGAACTACTTTATTGCTTCCCTTTAAGTGTTTGTCACAAAAAACTGAACTCACAGAGGAGGAAACCGAGTGGATTAAAACTCAAAAAACTGTAACAGTAGCCAATGAACTTGATTGGCCGCCTTTCGACTTTGTTGAGGATGACATGCCAGCCGGATACTCAATTGATCTTATAAAATTAGTTGCTCAGAAAACCGGACTGAAGATTGAATTTGTCAATGGATACACGTGGAGTGAATTGATAGAACAGTTCAAGGTAGGTGAGATTGATATTTTACCTGCAGTATATAAAGATGATGAGAGAAGTTCATATATAGCTTTTACTTCCAGCTACTTTTCTCAGCCTACCGTGTTAATTACTAATTCAAATAATAATATTCAAACTATTAAAGATCTTGATAACAAAAATGTTGCTGTTATCGAAGGATTTTCCATTACGAAGGAAATTGAAAAACAGTATCCAAATATTATCAGGGTTCCCGTTAGCGGAGTATTAAATGGATTAAAGAAAGTTTCAACAGGTGAAGTAGATGCATTCATTGAAAGTATTGGTGTTGTTTCCTACTATTTGGATAATAATTATTTACCAAATATTAGAATTATAAGTGATTCCAGGCTGGAGAGAATGGATTTACCTCCATTATATATGGGTGTACAGAAGGATAATATCATACTAAGAAATATCCTTCAAAAAGGGATAGAAAGTGTTTCCACGGAAGAGATGAATGATATTCGTCAAAAATGGATTGAAGTAGATGTGGGAAAGAACATTGAATCTTCCGGCAATTCCTTAATTATATGGCGGATAGCTATAATAATATTAATATCATTTATCATTCTGTATTTTCTCTTCAAGTGGATTTTCAAGCGAAGTATAAAGGAGGAAACAGCCTTACAATTTGGCTCACGAAAATTTCGAATAAAATCTATTATAACTCTGGGTATTCTGGTTTTAGTGGTTGCAGGACTTGGGTGGTTGGCTGTAGGATATATTGAATCTAAATTTTCAGAGAACATAGAACTTCAACTTGAAAATGACCTGAATAGTGCACACGGAAGAATAGATTTCTGGCTTAAGCAGAAAAGTGCACATTTAAAATTACTTGGACACGATGAGGAATTAGTTAATTTAACCCACCAGCTAATAGAAATTTCCAATAATTTTCGCCAGGAAAATTATGATGTTGTTCATAATAAGATAGCCAGATTCTTTGATGAGCATGACTATAAAGGAAGCTTCATAATTGATGGTACTCTGAATAATATCGGATCGGAAGATATCTCCTTTGTGGGGGAACCGAATATTATTGCAAATTACAGACCAGATTTATTAAAAGATGTTTTTAAAGGAGAGGTAATCTTTATACCTCCAATACTTTCTGATAGTATTATGCAAATTCTGCCTGAAAACAGCAGGTTGTCAATGATGTCTTTTGTAATTCCAATTGAAGATACAACACATAAGGTTATTGCTGCTTTAATCCAGGAAATAGATCCGGCTCATGGATTTTCTGAAATCCTACAGCTTTCCCATGTTGGTGAAACAGGTGAAAGTTATGTTTTTAACCGGAACGGAAAGATGCTTTCCAGGAGTAGATTTGAAAATGATTTGATGGAGTTGGGTATATATCAGGAAGATAGTTTTGGTACACAGTTTATTGAAATCAGAGATCCGGGCGGGAATCTTACAACTGGATATGAACCCCAACTCTCCAGACAAATGCAAGCACTTACACTTATGGCTGAAAGTGCTGTGAATGGAGATAATGGCGTAAATGTTAAAGGTTATCGTGACTATAGAGGTGTTGATGTAATGGGAGCCTGGCAGTGGATTGATGAAATGGAATTGGGGCTTACAACAGAAATTGATGTTGAGGAAGCAATGTCCCTGTTTTACTTCATTCGCTTAGCTGCTATTATTGTTTTGGGAATAACCTTAATTTTTATAATAGGCTCTATTTTGTTTACCCTTACATTGGGAGAGAAAGCCAACTTTGCATTAATTAAAGCAAAGGAAGAATTGGAGGAGAGGGTAATTGCACGTACCCAGGAATTGAATAAGGCAAACCTCCAGGTAAAATCGATTATAGAGAATGCTTCAGATGCAATTATTTCCATTGATGAATTAAGAAATATCGTGTTTTATAATCCTGCTGCAGAGCGAATTTTTGGTTATTCAACCAGCGAGATAGAAGGAAAATCTATCGGAATTTTAGTCCCGGAAGTAGCAGAAAAAGTTGAAAAAAACAAAGGATCGGATAAGACAATTGATGACTCCTGCATTTTATTTAATAAGCGTGAAATAGAAGCGGTAAAAAGAGATGGAACAATCTTATTTATGGAGAACAGTGTTTCTACCATGGAACAGGATGGAAAGACCTATCATACTGTATTTTTAAGAGATATAACTGAGAGGAAAAAAGCTGAGAAAAGACTAAAATCACAATCGGCAGCACTTAAATCAGCAGCCAATGGAATTGTGATAACCAATACACAAGGGAATATAGAATGGGTTAATCCTGCTTTCACAAAATTGACAGGATATTCATGGAAAGAGGTAATTGGTAAATACCCCAGGGTTTTAAATTCCGGTAAACATGATAAGGAATTCTTTTTAACGATGTGTGAAACTATAATAAATTGTTAAGTATGGCATGATGAAGTTATTAACAAAAAGAAAAATGGAGAATTGTTTCATGAAGAGATGACCATAACACCAATACTTAATGATAAACTTGAAATAGTCCAGTTTGTTGCAATTAAGCAGGATATTACTGAAAGGAAGCGTCTGGAAGAGATCGTTATAAAAGCCAAAGAGAGAATGGAAGGCGAACTCAACGTCGCCAAGAATATACAAATGAGCATGTTGCCATTAATCTTTCCCGCTTTTCCACAACGTGAAGAGATTGATATATATGCCAGCTTAATTCCTGCACGAGAAGTAGGGGGTGATTTTTATGATTTCTACTTTCTTGATGACAACAACATATGTTTTGTGGTAGGTGATGTATCAGGTAAAGGAGTCCCTGCTGCATTGATGATGGCTGTAACAAAGACCCTGCTAAAATCCAGGGCAGGGAACGACAAATCAACAGCAAGTATTCTTACGCATGTAAACAATGAAATAGCAAGGGACAACACCAATTATATGTTTATCACAGTATTTATAGCTATCCTGGACACAAATACTGGTGAGCTTGTATATTCAAATGCCGGACATAATCCGAGCTTTATTATAAATAAAGACAGAAGTGCTATTACCAAACTCACTACACTACATGGTCCGGTAGTTGGGGCAATGGAAGAAATGACCTATACCGAATCACGAATGAATATTAACAAAGATGATATCATTCTTGCTTATACTGACGGTATAACTGAAGCACAAAATAAAAATGAAGAATTGTACTCCGACCCTAGATTTGAAAGCTTACTGGAAAAAGGGGATTACAATTCACCTGAGACCCTGACCAATCTAATTATAGATAGTGTAAAAACATTTGAAGATGGTGCAGAACAATTTGATGATATTACAGTTCTTGCATTGCAATACAATGAGGATCCGCATACAGTAGAAAGCCAGGGCATTTCAATAAACATTAAAAATAAGCTTGTTGAAATTACTTCTGCAATTGAGCAGTTCGAATCTTTTGGTATTGAGTATAATATTCCAAATGCAATAATTCAGAAATTTAATATTGCTTTTGATGAACTTCTAAATAATATTATTTCCTACGGTTATAATGATGAGCGAGAGCACACCATTGAGGTTGAAATTGAACTTCGGGGTGAACGACTGATCATTATTCTAACCGATGATGGGGTTCCTTTTAACCCATTTAAGAAAGACCCACCAGATACAATGTTATCAGTTGAAGAGAGAGGCATTGGTGGACTTGGAATACATATTGTAAAAAGCCTGATGGATGAATACGATTACAAGAGAAATGTAGATAAGAATATAATCACACTGGTAAAATTTAATATTAATACATAAAAATTATGGCTTTAGAAGTTAAAGTAAATGAAGTAGATGATGTAGTTGTCATCAGTTTATTAGGAAATCTTGATACTAATACGGCGCCGGAAGCAGAAACTGAAATCAATAAGTGGTTGGAAAAAGAATCCAAAAAGATGCTTGTCAGTCTCGAAGAAACAAAGTATGTAAGTAGTGCTGGATTAAGGGTGTTTTTAGCAACAGCAAAAAAAATGACTGCAGCTGGTGGTGCAGTTAAGTTTTGCAGCCCAAATGAAGTGGTTCAGGAGATTCTTGACATTTCAGGATTTTCTTCCATCCTGGATGTAAAGAAGACAATGGATGAGGCAATGGCTAGCTTGTAATGGGAATTATCAGAGAGAGCAGCAGATTTCTTTCGTATCAAAGAGGAATATCCGGAATTTAAAGAAGTAATGAAATAAATGTCTTCTGAGAAAACTGATAAAATATCGCAATTGATGTTTGACGGTATTGTATTATAATGCTTAACAATATAAAAAATGAGTAAAGCAATTTTAATTACCCAGTGTCTGCAAAATGATTTTGTTAAGCCGATTGGGAAATATGATTCCTTACCAAATTTGCTTCACGTGGGATATGAAGAATCAGTTCGATTAATGGGACTTAACCCAAAAGAAGGGCCTGTTACAAATACAATGAAATGGGCCTATTCACAATCTGTGGATGACCTTGAGATAATTCATATCAGGGAGTGGCACGATCCTGAAGATGAAATCCAGAAGGAACATTTAAACCTGTATGGTGAGCACTGTGTTATGCTGACAGAGGGATCCCGGTTTGCTTTTCATCTTGACAGTTATCCCAGACCTGCAACTATTGTTGAATCATTGCGATTAAATGATTTTATTGATACTGAATTGTCTGAACTTCTGGATCCTTACAAAGATGAAAAAGTCAGGGTTGGTATAATGGGTGTTTTTACAGAAGCAAAAATCAGCTTCCTGGCTTATGAATTGAAAACGCGATATGCTAACTTTGATGTTGCTGTATGCTCTGCACTAACTGCGGGGTCTTCTGTTTCCATACATTATGGAGCGCTTGACCAACTACAAAAAAACCTGGGAGTTCGGGTTATCAGTTCTGTTGGAGCTTTTACAAAATATTTGGTGGGACAGGGCTCAGCTTTTGAGATCAATGCACCATCTAAAGATGATTTCCCAAAAATTTCATTTAACGGTGAAGCGAATGTTACAGATGCTGATGATAAAATAATCAGGTACTTATTCAGAAGCGCCCGGAAAGTAGATTTAAATGTTTTAGATGGAGGATATTCAGGGAATTTGGTTTTAGGAGCAAAAAGCATTGATATGGAAGGGCGTGAGGAGACTCCCCATGTATTAAAAATAGGACCCCAGGACCCCATAGGACAAGAGAGGATGTCATTTGAAAGAGTTGAAATGGTGCTGGGGAACAGCGCACCCCGGATTACCGATTTTGTTGATTATCAGGAAAGAGGAGGGATAAAATATCGTTATGCCTCTATGGGGAAAGGCAATTCAACTACCCTGCAAAAACTCTATTCAAAAGGCATACCCTTGAATCAGATTAAAAAATTCTTCGATATTATATTTGCTGATCAGTTAGGGAAATTTTATAAAGCAAAGACCTTTGAGAAATCTAATCTGCTGGAATATTATATGTTTGATCCGACCAGAGCAGAACGACTTAAACCCAAGATTGAAAAAGTACTCGAGGGACCTGCTGATAGTGAGATGCTGGCATTACCAACAGGTGATGAATTCCCAAATCCCTATACTTTCACACGAGATCATCTTGGGAATGTCATGTCGCAGAATAACAGGTCAAATTTTCATTCTTATGTACATGGTGATTTGAATGGAGCCAATATAATGATTGACGCCCAGGATAATGTTTGGTTAATTGACTTCTTTCATACCCATAAAGGACATGTACTCAGGGACCTGATTAAGTTAGAAAATGACTTACTTTATATCTATACGCCTATAAATAGTGATGAGGACTTAAAGGAAGCGCTAATCTTCAGCTCCCTCCTTTTTGAAGTACGCGACCTGGCTCAGGCATTAAAGCCGGTTGAAGAAACAGGATTGAGCAGCCCGGGGATGATCCGTTCTTACGAGGCACTAAGGATGTTGCGATCATATTACCCATCCTTGATTGAGCATGACAGGGATCCTCTGCAATTAATTATTGGACAACTGAGATATTCACTTCACACACTGAGCTTTTTTGAGTCCAATCATTATCAGAAGTTATGGGCCCTATACAATTCAGGATATTTTGGCCAGCAAATCAAAGACCGAATATTGTCAGGGGATCAATTAAGAATTGATTGGATAGATCATGATCTGATTGGTCCGGGTTCAATTGGATTGACAATTTTACCTGGAAGAAAAGATTATAGCAGGTCCATTGAGGAAGATCTTAAACAGTTGAAGATACTTGCTGTTGATACAGTTATCCCTTTAATTACCGATGATGAATTTTCCCATTTTGGTGTCGGGGATCTGATTGAAAAATATAATGAAATGAATTTCAATGTTCATCGATTGCCTATCATGGACCAACTGGTTTGTTCACCTGATGAAATAAGAGAAATGGTGAATTTTATAGACAAACAGGTCGAAGAGGGAAAAAAAGTAATGATCCATTGTGTAGGGGGATTGGGCAGATCAGGAATGGTAGCCGCGGCCTATTTACAATTCAAGGGATTGAATTACTCCGAAGCAATAAGCACAGTAAGAAAATTTCGCGGCCCAAGAGCAATTGAATCAAAGGTACAGGAAGAATTTCTACAAAATATTACCTTTATATAAGGAAACTATTACATCTAAATAGCCTGACTAATATGGAAAAAGAGATACTGGAAACAATAATTAAAGAGAATAAATTCACAGATGACACTCTTTTTTACAGGTACACATCAACGGAACACGTAGATGACAAGGGAAATGGGAAGCTCTTTTTATTGGCAAATAATCATCCTGCAGAAATGGTCATTGACTCCTATCAGGGTGGACACTCAGTGATTGCAAACAACATCGGTCCGGGCTTGGCTTTCCTAACAAAACCTGAAGAGGAATTCAATTCAGAAGGTAGAATTTGTGTTACTGTACGGCTTGGCGATATACTCAATCAGGGCGGATTGATTTATAAAGTCACATCTGTGCCAGAGTATGTAGAGGTATATTTCTTCACTATACCTGAGAAAAGAATAGAGATTAAGAGTTGCTAATATTTCGTCGGCGACCTTATAATGAAAAAGTAACACCATTTTTCCCCAACGAGTAATATTTATAATCAATACTCTATTATTCAAAAAACCAGAAAAATAATTTTCAAGGCTTGACCATTAGGTAGATGTTCTACTATTTCTGCAAAAATAATTTTTTCTCATAGACTATTGAACCCCGTTTTGAAGGTCAGATCTAACCTATACTTGGGTGGGGGTACGGCGGTACCCGGGCGGCCCCCTTCTCCCGGGACCCCTCCAGGGGTAAAATGTCAATCCGCACAACCTTTGTGCCGTTTGAGATTTGTAACCCATCCGGGAGAGATCCGGGTAAGACTAGGAATTTCAGAACCAACTAATGTTAAGATTTTGAAATAGTTGTGGTTTTAATTACCCTCCTTGCAGATTGAGTTGTCCCTGGGAATCCAGGATCCAGTTATTAAGAAAACTTGTGTAATTCCATATAGTTGGTTCAATCATCCTGCCCCCTTTCCCATCACTGAGATAATACCACTCGCCTTCAAGACCGAGATTGGTTGAATCATAAAGTTGATCGTCCATCAACCAAAGTCTGAGTTCAAAGTACTTATTACTCCTTGATCTGATAATGTTCTTTTCTAATCGTTTTCTT
>JAUUZQ010000166.1 GCA_030589895.1 Bacteroidales bacterium | reverse complement strand
TAATATTTTTCCGGAGATACGTTTTGAGGAAGAGCAGTTGCATTCACTCGATTCCATGGTATTGAATCATCTTACGCACAAAGAATGTCTGGATGAAAGTTACCTGAAGAATCTTAAACTTGAGATTACTAAGGAGCTTAGTCTGGATTTCAACATTGATTATATAGATCTCTATCTTTTTCCTCATGACATTGGAATATTTACCATGAAGGTAAGTATGTCAAAAGAGGAAAACCTGTGCCTTGGAGATGTTTCATCATTTCTGAATCAAATTCGGAATCTCAATGCCGCAATATCTTTGAAGGACGGGGAATCAATGCTGCTAAAAGATCTTATTCGGCAAGAGATCCTTGATCCATTGCAGGTGCCTGATAACTGGACAATTTTTAATCCTCAGTTGAAGTTATTTACCCTATTAGACCTTGAGGAAAAGGTATCTGATGAGCAGCTCAATAAGCTTCTGTACGATATTGGCAATATGTCACCAATTGGCTCGGCCGATGGTGACGGGATGTTTGCACCATCAGATTCCTTCTATGCTGACCAGATTGAGAATAATAAAATTTCAGTATTCAAAAACTGGTCTGCATTGGCCTTGTATGATACTTTTTCAAGGATAAGCATTAATTTTGAGGATGCATTTAATAGCTGGGAGAACGATTATTTTAATCTATACATCCATACTATCTACTCAAAGTTCTTCATGTATCTTACCAATTCTGAGCTAAGTGATGTGACTAAAGTTGATAAGCGAACTGAAGTAATTCGTGACCGCTTTATAGAGTTTGTAAACGATTATCAGCATACACAGATATCCTATAAATTTCTTCCCGACCTGATCAGGGATAAACTCTTGCATGCATTGGGAATCCAGTCGGAGATTGAACGAATGGATATAAAAATACAAAGGATCAATGAACAGTTTCAGGAGAGAAGAGAGAAATCATTTAACACTGCCCTGATTGTGATTACATTGCTTAGTGTTTTTTCAGTAATCTATGATTTATCAGAATGGACTGTTAGAATGGGAGTGGAGAGATCCTGGGTCTACCCGATACCGAGTATCATTAGTGGCTTGGTAATATTCGCGCTTATATTTCTGATATTCAGGATAAAACGAAAATAAATAGCTAGCGCGATGAAAGTGTCATTCCAACCAAAAGAATTCCAGTTCACAGCAGAGCGTCAGTTCCATGCCCTGAAGCATTTCCAATCAGTAGATGAAATATACAGAAGCGAACTTTGTAAGAGTGTGGAAGTTTCCAGGAAGGAAGTGTCAAAAAGAATGGAAAAGTTTGGATCGAAATTTAATCCGATATTTTCATATAATCCACTTCAGGTGCTGAAGATGTTGAAAACAAGGAAGGGCTATAGTATAAAATACATCTTAAGGAGTAGCGATAGGATTGAAGTAAAACTACTTTTTAATAGGGGAGAGAATTATGATTGCATAGGCTGGGACACTTTGGTAAAGAAGGAAGATTACGAATCTGAACATGAAGTCAAGACAAGGATTCGGAACGGATTCACAATAAGTTATGCTATTGGTGATCCTAAGCCAACATTGGAGATGAATATGATTTTTGAATTATCAGATGGAGTTTTTCAGTTGATAACACTATTCCCGGGTAAATATGCTCCTCCATTTCCTGACAAGGAGATTCAGATAAGGATGGAATATGCAGCCAATGCTAAATTTTGGAGCGATCATCTTTTTCTTGTTCAATAGTATTTTGCCTCCAACCTTCCACCTCCCACCTTCCACCTTTCACCTCTGGACTCCCACCTTTCGCCTCCCACTTTTCGCCCTTGTACTTTTCCCTTTATTCTTTTATCTTTAAGGAAACTAAAACCTCACTCCAATGATACAACAGAACTTTATCAAGCTTTATGAGAATAGCTTTATCGAAAACTGGGATCTTCCCTGCTTATCCGATTACGAAGGTGAAATCTATACCTATGGCGAGGTGGCAGGCATGATGGCTAAGCAACACATCCTGTTTAAGGAACTTGGTATAAAAAGAGGAGATAAAATAGCTCTCTTTGGCAAGAATTCTGCCAATTGGTGTGTATCATTCCTTGCTACGATGACTTATGGAGCTATTGTAGTTCCTATTCTGTCTGACTTCAAGTCGGATGATGCCATGAATATTATTAACCATTCAGATGCTGTTCTTCTGTTCACGGATAATAGTTATTTTGAAGGATTGGAAGAGAGAAAAATGGTTCATCTGATATCAACTTTTTCCCTGGATGAATTCAAAGTGTCTGCAAAAAAACCATCAAAAAAGGTACAGGATGCAAACGATAAACTGGATGGCTTATTTGCGGAAAAGTATCCGGAAGGATTCAAGGTAGAGGACCTGAAATTTCCTGAGGTGGATAACAAAGATATTGTTGAAATTAATTATACCTCTGGTACAACAGGCTTCAGTAAAGGTGTCATGCTCTCAGCCAATAGTCTTGCCGGTAATGTGAAGTTTGCCAGGGAATCAATTGAATTGAACAGGGGCGAAAAGATGCTGGCCGTTTTACCATTGGCTCACTGTTATGGCTGTGCATTCGATTTCCTTTTCCCATTAACAAAAGGAGTGCACTTAACAATCCTGGGTAAAATCCCTGCAACACCACTGTTATTGAAAGCTTTTGCAGACGTTCAGCCTCACTTGATCATGTTTATACCCTTGTTCTTTGAAAAGCTATATAAGAAGAAGCTCTTGCCCGCTATTTCGAAGGCCCCTATGAGTATATTGTTGAAAATACCTGGAATAAATAGTATTCTTTATGGCGTATTTCGTAAGAAGGTAATGGAATCATTCGGCGGTCGTTTTCGTGAGGCTGTACTTGGAGGTGCTCCTTTAAGTGTTGAGGTGGAAAAGTTTTTCAAAAAGATAAAGTTTCCATTTACTATTGGTTATGGAATGACAGAGTGCGGACCACTCATTTCCTATGACGGATGGAAAACTTCCAGACCGGGTTCATCCGGGATCATTCTCGAAGTAATGGAACTGAAAATCGATTCAAGCGATCCTTTTAATGAAGTAGGGGAGATCCTTGTAAAAGGTGAAAACCTTATGGATGGATACTACAAAAATGAGGAGGCGACTAAAGCTGTTATTGATGATGATGGATGGTTTCATACAGGTGATCTTGGCGTGACTGATGAAAAAGGTTATATCTACATTAAAGGAAGAAGCAAGAGTATGTTGCTGGGACCATCAGGTCAGAATATCTATCCCGAGGAGATTGAGGCGCGACTAAATAACCTTCCATATATCTCCGAAACTGTTGTCTTAATGAATAGTAGCTATAAGCTGGAGGCCCTGGTTAATGTTGATTTAGATGCAGTAAAGGCTGATGGTGTTTCGGATCTCCTGACTGAAAAGATGGAGGAAAACAGGAAAGCAATAAACAGTGAACTGAAAGGATACGAAGCAATCTTGAAATTACATATTCACGAGGAGGAGTTTGTGAAAACTCCAAAGCGCAGTATCAAACGATTTATGTATTCACTGGATAAACTTTAGAACCTGGAATGCCCCTTAAATATCCGGGATTGTGCAGGATGAACCAGAGTTCCTGAATACCTTATTGAACCAGAGAAAGTTCCTCTTACAGTGGCCTCGGCATTGCCTCCGCTGCCAATACTCATGTTGACATCATAGGAGCCCATTGATGATGAGATATTGAAGAAGACGGTGAAACTACCTCTCTTTTCATTTTTCTCCCATCTGTAATTCCTTACCGTGCCTTCTATTGTTACACCACCGAGACCATTGGATCCGATGTACATGACATCTCCAATTTGAATCACTCCACTAAGGGAATCTACTGCGATAAAATTTATTGCCGATTGAACGGTGTTGCTATTTCCATATTTATCAAAAAGCATGTCAGCTTCTAAAATAAAACGTTGCGTGGAAACCATGTGCTCTACCAGCTTTGCAGTCATCTCTGCATCAATGGCCTTCTGCTTTGCCCGCTCCTCTTTGAGTATTTTTTTCTGTTCTTTCTTCGTAAGTGTAGGTGATTGGGCAAGTATAGTAGTACTAATTGCCAGGGCCAGGAATGATATTAATAATGTTTTCATAATCCTTAAAGTTGCAAAATTTATGCCATTAAACTATTTTCGCATCTTTGACTGCTTATTGAATCATATATGTCAGATTTAAATTTTCTTACTGCCCATGACCGTATGCACAAGAAGAGGGCTTTTCACATGATGGTGAAGCCGTTCGGACCTGTCTGTAACTTAAATTGTGATTACTGCTACTACCTGGAGAAGGAGAATATATACGAAGAGAAGAAGAATGTTCCTTCTCAGTTCAGGATGACTGATGAGGTGCTGGAAAAGTATATTCACGATTATTTTGAATCTCAGCCAGGTGATGAGGTGATGTTCGCCTGGCAGGGAGGAGAACCAACCTTGCTTGGTGTGGACTTTTTCAGAAAGGTATTGGAATTTCAAAAAAGACATGCAATTGGTAAGAAATTCTCAAATACCTTGCAGACAAATGGAACCTTGATTACTGATGAATGGGCAGAATTTTTCGCTGTTAACAATTTTTTAATCGGATTATCTATCGATGGTCCGGCCGATGTGCATGATCATTACCGAACCTTCACTTCCGGGAAAGGATCATTCTCAAAGGTGATGAATACTGTCCGTCTGTTTCACAAACATAAAGTCGAGTTCAATACACTCACCGTTGTGAATAACCGCAATTCAAAAATTCCACTTCGGGTCTATCGCTTTCTGAAGGATATTGGTAGTAAGTATATGCAGTTTATTCCTATAGTGGAAAGAGAAGCAGATGATCCGAATGTGAAGCTAAAATTGGTTGCCAATGATTACAGGGAAGAGACCTGGGTAACGGAAGAGAGTGTGGAACCGGAAGATTGGGGTAAGTTTCTGGTGAAGATTTTTGAAGAGTGGGTTCGGATTGATGTTGGGGATGTATTTGTTAATTATTTTGACAATACACTGGCACCATATGCAGGTGAAAATCCTTCCCTTTGTACAATGGGCTCTATATGCGGGGATAGTCTGGTGATGGAACACAATGGTGATGTTTACTCTTGTGACCACTTTGTTTATCCTCAATTCTTTTTGGGGAATATGATGGAAGAAAGTATGGAGGAGATGGTTAAGTGTGACACACAATTAAAATTCAGTCTTGACAAGCGAGATACATTGCCAAAGGAGTGTCGTGAATGTGAATTTTTAAGGATGTGCGGAGGCGATTGTCCGAAACACAGATTTGTGGAGACCGATAATGGAGAGCTGATCACCTACCTTCATGACGGATTCTTGCACTACTTCAGTCATGTCGATAAATACATGAAGTTCATGGCCGAAGAGCTCAAAAATAAGCGACCACCTACAAATATTATGAATACCTTTCCCGAGAAAGAGCGCCGCAGGTTGCTGCAACGGACAAAGTACAGGCTTTAAATATCTGCTTCAACAAAAAATGCTACAAACTTCTCTTTCCGGTTATAAAACTGATTACTCCAGCTTCTGCCGTTATACCAGTTAAAACCAATTCTAAGTTTTTTCTTGTTCCATTCCTGTGGTAGAATATATCCAAGGCTCCCTGAGATATTTGGAGAGAAGGCGTTTAATTGATATGCACTTACATTTATGGCACCAAAAACTCCTCCAATGTATTTATTGGGGAAATAGTATTCCACTTCTGCTCCACCCTGAAGGTTCAGATAAGCGTCTCTGTTTGGCTTGTTCTGCCTTTTACCCATGAAATCAACACCTGGCATAAAGAATCCAAAGTCTCCGTATATCTGCAATATATCCCACTGTTTATTTCCAAGAAAATAGAGTGGTTTTACAGCAGCAGATAGAATAAAATCATCCCGCACCGGTAGTTGTGTTGATTGCAGATCAAAGTCGGTTGGAGACTTGATTCCATCTACGAATTCATCGCCCACATGTGTACAGATATGGTGCTTTGAGAAGCGAAGACTCAGCCATTCTGTTGGCTTGCCGGCTACTGCAAAATAGTAGATGCCATCTAGTCCTATTACATCATGGTTTCCGGCACGCATAAATGTTGGGATAGTCATACCCAAATCAACCTCGACACCCAGATTGGGGTTGCTTCTTGGTGAAAACTTAAAGAGACTGAATCTCACTCCTGAATTAATCACAAGTTTACCCAGGTAGCTACCATCTGAGTTAACTCGATCAGAATGGTCGAAATCACTGTATTTCATTGTCTGACTCGATACTCCAAATCTTATAGCAAGAGGGTCGGCCAGATAGGTAGGGTAGAAATTGTCTTTTGCAACAATTTGCAGGTCCCAGTTCTTTACAGGGAAATAAAATCTTGATGTTGTATCCTGTGCACTAACCAGACTGCTTGCGAACAACAATGTTATAATTATATATATTCTCATTTTACTAAAGTTCTGCAGACCAAACATCGTTATTCTGTCCATTGTTACTTGTGAAACCTCCGAAAAGCCACACTTTATTATTAAAGATAACTGTGGGATAGCTGTGTCTTCCCTTTATATCAGATCCCTCTGAGTCTACAGACCAAAGATTTCCTGTGTCATATCTCCATATTGGATAATGAATAGATTGAGCAAGGTGGTAATGTGCCTGAGAACTGGTTTGTCCGGGGAAGCCCCATAGCGTATTATCGAAGAAGACCAACTGATGTTCCGATCTGCTCAGGTAATTTTGAGAAAAATCCGCAGTATCGTTTTCGGAAATCCAGTTTTCACCATCCAAGGAGCTCCATAGCCAGTTCCAGTTTTCAACAGGATTACCCGAATTGGTTTCCGTTTCAAAAATGATTCCATGTATACCTCCCTGTATGAACATTTTGCCCGTAGCAGGATCAACAGCCGCCGCGT
>JAUUZQ010000046.1 GCA_030589895.1 Bacteroidales bacterium | reverse complement strand
GCTGGGAACTGAAATTATTCAACGATTGGAAGCGATAGGAGATGTGGGAGCTGCCAATTGGATTACGTATGGCACAGAGGAAAAGTATTATTCCATGCTGATTGATGCCGAACTATCATATTCCTTCTTAAGGATGAAGGAGAAATATGTGAAGAATTATGAAATTGACATGGCACTGAATTATTATGGATTTGAACAGGGGTATTATGTCCCAACGCGCGAAGATGCATATGAGAATTTAGTAGTGTCTGTTAATATTGATAAATCTTTCTACTTAAAGGGACATATTTTTTCTCTTGCAACAGGATTAAAACATAAAAAGAATCTTGCCTTTAATCAGAATTACGGGGAGGGAAATTTCATTACTGAAATGTTACTGATTCCTGATTTTAATTACCTGACGAGTGACTATAATGCCCTTTGTTTTAAGTTTTCTTTCGAGACTTCTCTGAGTAAATTATTCGATAAATACTATGTAAGAAGCGCGATTGATTTATACAGGGGAGATAATGATTTTACGAGAACAATATATAATTTTAGTACAGGTGTAATTTTTTAATAATTAGCTTATGAGTAATGTGATAGAATGCAAAAACCTGACCCATTATTACGGAAAAAAACTTGTTTACGAAAACCTTAATCTTAGTGTTAAGGAGGGAAGTATTCTAGGTTTACTGGGGAAAAATGGCGCAGGAAAAACGACAACCATCAATATTCTGCATGGTTTTCTTCAACCCCGGGAGGGCGAATGTTTAATTTATGGCGAAAATACCCAACACTTATCGCCCATAACAAAAAGCAGGATTGGTTTTCTTATTGAAGGACATGTACAATATGCATTTATGGATATCCACCAGATAGAGAAGTTTTATTCAGGATTTTATCCCAAATGGAATAACAAACCATACTGGGAGCTGATGTCAAAATTAAAAGTCACACCCAAACAGAAAATTTCAACCATGTCATGTGGACAGAAATCACAAGTTGCACTGGGACTTATTCTTGCCCAGGAGCCTGACTTGCTTATCCTTGATGACTTTTCGATGGGGCTGGATCCTGGATACAGGAGATTGTTTATTGATTATCTCCGGACTTACGCGAAAGCTGAAAATAAAACCATTTTTGCCACATCGCATATTGTCCAGGATATGGAAAGGCTGATTGATGATGTGCTGATCATGGATTACAACAGGGTGTTGGCACAGTCTTCTATCAATGAATTCATGACCACCTTCAAGCAGTTTAACTTTAAATTAGGAAAGACAGATATAGATCTATCCAAAGAGGATTTTGTTTCCAATCTTGAAAAGTCAGAAGATGAAATTGAATTATTCACCTATGAATCTGAAAGTTATGTTAAGAATTTCCTGAAGAATAAGAATATTCCTTACACTAATTTTTCTGAGATCAAGATGGGATTAGAAGATGCATTTATAGGTTTAACCGGTAAATATTAAAGTTATGTTTAAATCAGTAGTATATAAAGAGTGGATAAAGACCAAATGGTTTTTAATTATATTAACCTTCATTGGCTTGTTGGCTGTTGGGAATATATTTCTCAAAGTTCAGCATAATATAGCTTTTAACGATGCAAATAAATATTGGTATCTCATCCTGTTTCAAAATCATCATTATTTCAAGAGTTTGAAGTTTGTGCCTTTGTTTATCGGACTGCTAATTGCCCTGGTGCAATACGTTCCTGAAATAATGGATAAGCGTATCAAGCTTACATTTCATCTTCCAATTAATGAAAATAAAATTTTGATGATGATGTTGGGATATGGGTTCATTACATTATTGGCAAGCTACGCTTTAATGTTTTTTGCATTCGTGGGATTAAGCAACCAGGTTCTTCCGACGGAGATTGTGCAGGCAACTATTAGTTCTATTACACCATGGTTTCTGGCTGGTTTTGCAGCATATTTCTTAGTTGCCCTGGTCGTACTTGAGGCTATTTGGAAATACCGTATTGCCTACTTTGTTGCAGCAAGTGCTTTCATGTTGTTTTATTTCGAAAGCAGCATTCCGGGAGGATATAACCTGATTAATCTTAAATTGATTTTGCTAACAATAGCCATCAGTATTTCCTTGTCATTTTCTGCCTACAGGTTCAGAAAAGGGGAAATGTAATTTGTGCTTAAAGTTTATTCATAGCACGAATCTTAGCATAAGATTATGTTGAAAGATAATAAAGATAGAACCAAGAAATAAATCATAGAGATGAAAAAGATAAGCAGATATATATTAGTATTTATTGCAATTTTAGCAACTTCAGTTGCATTGCCAAAGCTATATTGGCTGGCTTTTGAAAAGCCTATTTCCAGACCTTTTATCATGTACAGTTCACTTGAGCACGATTTTATGATCCAGCGTCATGAGAACAAACAATTTCACAGGACAGATACCAAAGGAAACACATATACAAGGGATGAATTTGAACAGAAGCTTCCACTTTTTTACGTGAGACAATTGCTCATATCCGGTATAATGCCTGACACTATTAACGGGAGAGCGATGGATACCCATGAAATTGGTAAAGCCAGATCATCATACAGGTTCAAGTCCTCGTATATGATCGCCCCAACACCTGGATTGTACCCTTTGTTCGAATCTGAGTCGGGAAGAGCGAACCTTGAAATGCCTGAAGATTTTTTCAGGATAACAGATCGAATGGAATTTGTCAGGGCGAGTGAGAATATTATATCTGAAAAGAAGAGTCAGATGTTTACAACGGTACTCAATAACCGAGGATTTGATTTCCCTGCTGCGATGATTGCAGGCATACCTACCACCCGAAAATCATGTGATGAAGGTTATATTGTAGTCGATAATTCGAATCAGATGTTTCACATTAAAATGGTTGAAGCAGAACCTTATGTTGCAAAAGTGGAAGTCCCCGATGGATTGACATTCAAATTCATTGCATGCGTTGACTTCAGTGATAAGAAGTATTACAGCTATTTAATTTCGAGTGACAATGAAGTATATATCCTTACGCAGGATGAATATGAGTTGATCAAGTTGCCTATTGAAGGGTTTATACCTGAGAAGGAGGAGTTGAGAATCTATGGAAACCTTTTCAATTATACAGTAATTTCCAGGGGAACAAGCAGTTTGAAGGTTATTGCACTGGACAAGGAGTATAATAAAGTGGATGAATACACAGAGAGCTGGACAAAGCTTTCAGACACCAAGGCAGGGAAAGCTGCAAGTTTTATTTTCCCGGTCGAGTTAAATTTATCGAATCTCAACAGTAGTTTTATCGATTTTTATTTTGAAAGAACCAAAGGATTCAACTGGCTTATATTGAATCTTCTGCTAATGATAGCACATTTTTTCATTATCAGGAAAACCGGGTTAAAGCCAACGAAAAATCTTATTGATTTTGCAGTAATTGCGGTAACAGGGATTTTTGGATTCCTGGCGGTTAATATATTCCAGAACAAGTTTTTTGATTAGGTTTTTTTGCTGCGATATATAGATTTAGGTAGCTCCAGGAGTAAATGCCTGGGGCTATTGATTTATTGCGCCGCTTGATTTGTTAATTTTTTATCATTTTTTTAACATCTCCGATTAAACTCTTAGCTGCTTTGGTTGTCTAATGTGAGAATTAGAGAGAAGGATGTTTGTGAAAAATAAAATTATAATGAAAGAAGTATTGGTTTCAGTACTCTTTGTGCTGATAAATGTGATAGGTTTTGCTCATGCAGAAAATGATAATGAAATATCGAATCCGGAGCCAAAGGGCGGAGTGATTACGGGTAAGGTGCTTGATGATAAGTCGAATCAACCGATGGAATATTCAAGCATAGCTATATACAGTCTCACCGATTCCTCACTGCTTACTGGTACGGTGAGCAACACGGAAGGAGATTTTATTATTAAAGAGGTTCCTTTTGGAGAGTATTACCTGGAGATTCAATATATTGGCTACGATAAGCAGGTGCTTGGTCCGGTGGCGGTAAGTCGTGATAAGCGCTCGTTTGACATTGGAGAGATATCCCTTGCAATAAATACACGAAACATTGAAGAGGTGGAAATCGTTGCCCGACAGAAAAGGGTGGAGTATCGGATTGATAAAAAGGTGGTGAACGTGGGAGAAGATCTGAATGCCGCGGGAGGAACCGCTGTGGATGTCCTGGAGAACACCCCTTCGGTAAGCGTGGATATTGAGGGTAATGTTACCATGCGGGGCAGCGGAAGTTTCACTGTCTTGATCAATGGCAAGCCCACTGTGCTGGAAGGTGCAGATGCTTTGCGACAGATCCCCGCTAGTACCATTCAGAGTATTGAGCTGATTACAAACCCTTCAGTAAAATACGATCCTGACGGAAATGCAGGGATCATTAACGTGATCATGAAGAAGCAGGTAGAAAATGGAACAAATGGACTTATAAATGCCTCTGTTGGTTTGAATCACAAGTACAGATTGGATGCTCTGATCAACAGAAGGATTGGGAATGCCAGTTTCTTTATTGGAGGAGGATATAGCGATAACATGTATCTGGGTTCACTTGAAAGGGAGGCTATCACATTTGGCGATACTGAAGATCATTACAACACTGCAAGTGGAGGCTTCGACTTTATAAGAGGAGGAGCTAGCCTGAAAGCAGGTGTGGATTATGATCTATCCCCAAAAAGCAACCTTACTTTTGAGGTAAATGGAGGAAACTATTCATTTGGGATGGACCGCACAAATAATTCACATGAATTTACGCTGCCGGCAAGCATAGATAACTACTTCGTGAACACGAATATAATGATGCGTGAGGGCCTGTATTACAGCGGAAATCTAAGTTTTACTCATAATTTTGACTCAAGTGGTCAGAAAATTGTGGCCATGGCCAATTTCTCTCGCAGGGAAAACAACACTAATGAAGATCTGAAGTTTTATACTGCGGATGAGAACTATGATATCCTTACGGCTTTTATCCCTGAGGAAACCAGAAATGTTGAAACGGGAGACAGCTATGAATACAGGTACCAGGTTGATTATACCCTTCCTCTTGGATCGGCTACGCTTGAAGTTGGTTACCAGGGTAGACTGGACCAAAGTATTGATGATTACCAGTACCAGGAGTTTGATTTGGATACGGATACCTGGAGTACCATTGGCGACAACAGCAGCGAGATAAGCTTTTACAGAAATATTCAGGGAGCCTATTTACAATATGGAGGCACACTTGGAAAATATCAATATCAGTTGGGAATTCGCGGAGAGTATACTTTTCGCATGATCGAGTATGAGAATTTCAACACATCCTATGAGATCAACAGATTTGATTATTATCCAACGGCACATTTTTCCCGACAGCTTGAAAAAGATCAGCAGGTGATGCTAAGTTATAGCAAGAGGGTGAACAGACCCAGAGGCTTCTTCCTTGATTCAATTCCCAGTTATATTGACAAACAGACAGTGCGGATTGGAAACCCGGGACTTGAGCCTGAATATGTTAATTCAGTAGAGCTGGGCTACCAGAAAGGGTGGGATAAAAACTTTCTTGCTGTAGAAGCCTTTTACAGAAATACCACGAATAAGATCACACGTGTGACTGAGTACAATGAGGAAGAAGATCTATTTTATCGGAGGGCAATGAATATCAATGAGGAACATGTTGCCGGATCTGAAGTGATGATCAACTGGCAAGTTGCAAAATGGTTTAATATGAACGCCAGCACAAGTGGGTATTACAACAGGATCGTTGGAGAATTGTTTGATGAAGACTTTGATAATTCCAATTTCTCCTGGAGTTCAAATTTCAATGGGACCTTCAACTATTCAAAAACCGGCAGGATACAGACTACAGTAGGTTACAAGGGGCCGTCCGTAACAGCGCAGGGGTCTGCTGAAGGAATGTTCTATACAAACCTGGCTGTCAGACAGGATCTCTTTAAGCGAAAGCTTTCTGCCACGCTGAAGGCAAGTGATCTTTTTGGAACGATGAAGAGGGATTTCACTTCCTACGGTGATGGATTCGAGCAGCACTTTGTCATGGCACACGAACCACGTGTCATCATGCTGACACTAAGCTACAAGATAAATAACTACCGTGTGGACCCCAAAGAGCAGGGTAGAAGTGAAGGTGGTGGCATGGAAATGGATGGCGGGTTTTAGCAGGTATAGTAATATCCCCTGGCTCTAGCGGAGCGACAAATCTATAAATCTATACCTTCTTCAACTTCAAATAAGGAATTATATCCTCATTCTTATCCCCTCCCGTTCCATCATACTCTATGGAAACCACCGGAATTCCTGTTTCTCTTTCAATATTGGCAGCCATAGCTTCTGTTACCAGTGAAGCACAGCAATAGGAGGGATTTGTCTGAACAAAGAGAGAGATGTCATCATAGTTTTTTACCAGGTTTTCAATTTTTAGAATATTGTCCGGTGTCTCACCATGTTGAAGCAATTTCAGATGGTGTCTGTCGAGTATCTCGAATAGTTCAGCATTGTTCGGATCGATATTCTTGATATATTTTTGAAAGTATTTGGTGTATTTTCCTTCCATCAGTGGGACAAGAAATTTAAGGAGTTGCATGTAGGAATATTCAGTATATCTTCCCTCATGGTAATACCTGAGCTCAATCTGCTTCATTACTGTTTTTACATACTCGGTATACGATGTCGTAAGCGCCTCACCACCATTGTCTTCTATCAACTGAACCAGATTCTGATTGAAAACAGCATTGTCTCTGGCGTACATATCACCGAAAATGGCAATTTTTGGACGGGAGGCTTTTTCAGTCTGAATGGCATCAAACTTTCCCATGATCTCCTTGAGAACAGTTTCCTTTGAAGAGGAGTTTAGAAAAGCATCGTATAACAATTCTATTGCTTTGTCGACTACAGCGTTTGTTTCCCCTTTTTCCAGTTCATAAGGACGAATTTTGCATGCTACCTTGTGGATACTTCCAGCAAAGAGGTAGGCCAGGTATACATTTATCCCCATCTTAACTGAGAAATCATGAAACCCCAGGTTCCCGGGGTAGACAATCACTTCCGACATGCTTTCATCGTACTTCCTGAGCAGTTTCTTTATGTAATGGGGAAACATGGGTAAGTTACAGGCCAGAAAGCCCCTGGGAATCCAGATGGCTACTTCTGCAGGATTGAGATTGTGCTCAGTAATATATTCATAGGCATTTTGGGTAATCACATTCAACGGCAGACATTGCCCTGTATTCTGGTTCAGACTACGCTGAATGGATTCTGTTGTATCTTCCAGCAATGCAGCCTCGTAACCAAATGACTTCAGTATTCCTACCAGCAATTTTCCTGCAAAGAGATCCCAGCCAGGCATCAGGATAGTCTTCCCCTTCAGCTTGTTGACCTCCCCGGTTTTGATTATTGAAAGATCATAAGTCTCATCTTTATAAGGATAATTTTTATGGAAACTATCAGGATCAATATCATGGTCACGCAAAATATCATCTATATCGTCTGAAATATCTGATGATTTTCCTGATGGAGTTATTTCCTTAGCCAGCTCTTTAATTAAGGGGATATTTTTCACCTCCTTAGCTGCTTCATAATGGTTCTTGAAGGAGCGGATGGCAGCCTCAATCCTGGTCTCATATCCTACCACTGAATCATGCTCGTCGAGCTGAAGAATGAGGTAAGGTTTTTTGTGGGCATCAAGAATATCCTTAAAGTATTCCATTGCGAAAGAGTCGGGAGTACACTTAAAGGATGTGATAAGTACAGGGTAAAGATTCTGTGATTGTGCCACTTGCTCAGTCATCTGAAGAATAGTAGCTGCATATTTCCATATTATGGCTTTTACCAGAACAGATTTTTCATTTTCTGAGTTGTCATTTTCCGGCAGCATATCCATGAAGAAGGCGTTAAATCCATTCTTGGCAATGATCTCCGGGATACTATTGTTCATCACCTTTGATAAAACAGTATAGGGTCTTCCCAGCAGAACTATATTCAAATTATCATCATCTTTCTCCTTCAGATAGAGATCTTTCCATTCCCTTTTTCTCTCATTATAGTAGTTGCTGGCCTGCTGGTACTTACTTTTGACATCTTTGTTGCTTATATGCGTGAGACCTATTTTATGCAACATCTTAGTCAGTTCTGAAATTGTATAACTGATAGGTTTTATACTTCGCACCAGGGGCATCAACAACTTCTCTTTGTCGTGGAACTCCTGTGTGGATGCCATCATGGTTGAGACATATTGGGTATAGTAGCAATACACTTTGCTCTTCGATGTATCCTGACCTTCTTCAAGATATACAGGAAGGAAAATATAATCTGCTTTGTCTTTAAGGTAATGAACATGTCCGAATGCTGCAGCAATAGGTGCACAGAACTCTGCGTCTGCAATTTTCTTTCCATCCTTTACTGCTGAAGTATATTTTTCGCTGCTAAGGGTTTTTATTCCCAGGAGATCAAAAAACTTCTCCCAGAGAACCTTCTCATCTGCTAAGGTAAGTGTGAGCGGCAAACCAATCGTAAGAGATGATTCTTTGGTAAGTGCAGTGTGACTGAATATTTTTTTATAATTCTTTATAAGGTCAAAGCTGTTATTTATGCTCTTGACATATTTTTCAGTTTCGTAATCCCTTCCACAGAGAAATCCATAGGCCTCAGTTTCATTCCCTATCTCCGCAATTTTCAGTTTGCAGTGGTTGGTACACAGTTCACAAACTTCAGTCCGAATGGGGATGTCTTGCTTCCATATCTCCAGGCCACGAAAAGAAGAATGGTCGGCATGATTATCGTGCAGCTCCAGGGCCACCCCAAGTGCTCCTGTCAGGTGACAAAATTTCGACACCATGATAGGTTTCTGAAGCTTTTGCTCGAAGGCAGCCACGAGCGCTTTGTTCTTTGCCGTAGCACCCTGGAAGAATATCTTTTCTCCAATGTTGGCAATTACCCCTACTTTTGTCAGGTAATTCTCCCTTATAGAGTGTAGCACAGAAGCCAGCATCTCATTTTTCCCATATCCTTCGTTCAGGTAATGGTTAAGGTCACGTTCCATGAATACAGTACAGCGATCGCTGGTTAATGGGGAAGAGGCTTTACCTGCCCTTTCGGCATATTCTGAGAGCGGACAGTTTAGTTTTTTGGCTTGCTCTTCAATAAAACTCCCAGTTCCTGCGGCACAGACATTGTTCATGATGGAAAGGGTGACAATTCCATCCCGCATCATGGTAAATTTCGAATCTTGTCCGCCAATCTCTATGATCGTATCTGTTTCAGGATCCAGTTCAACTGCTGCACGGGCATGTGCAGTAATTTCGTCAGGTACCACATCGGCATTGATGATTTTTCCAATGAGCTTTCGTCCTGATCCCGTTGTTCCTGCTCCCCTGATAATAAAGTTTACATTTTTATTTTCCTTTAGCATGTCAATAGCCTCAAACAGCACTTGAATAGCTGCAAGGGGTTGTCCGGATGTTCGTGTATACAGACCCACAAGCACCCTTTTTTTATGGTCGAGGAGAACAGCTTTGGTACTGGTAGATCCGATATCGATTCCGAGGTAGACCTCCAGAGTTTCACCTCCACTGATTTCTTCATATATCGCAACCTCCACAGTTCCCATCTCTGTATGCTTCAGAGATTCAAATTCATAATCCTCCAGCGCTGAGAAATCGGGATATTCAGATAATTTCAGTTGCAGGGGAGGATTGTGAAATTTCTTTTCCTTTTTTTTGTGGGAGATTATGTCTTCTGCTGTCTTTAGTTTTGGGAGATTCTTTTGATGCTCTTCCCGTAGCAAGAGAGTTGCACCGATAGCACCGTAAAAGTTGGAGTACTTATCTATAATTAATTCAGCACCTGTTATTTCCCTGATGTGTTTGATCACACCTTTATTGAGTGACACTCCTCCGGCCACCACTATTTCACTGATTTCGGATTCATCGAATACTGCATCGATCAGATTCTTGGCAAGTCCATAGCAGAGACCGTCACATATTTCGGAGAGGCTGTATCCCTCTTGCTGGGCATGGATAAGGTCTGTTTTCGCAAAGACAGAGCAGCGGGAGGCTATTTTGGGAAAGTCACCCTTGTTTTCAGAAGCCAGTTTACCAAGCTGTGAGATATTCTTGAGGTTTAGTCGGTTAAGCTGCTGATCTAAAAAACTCCCTGTACCCGATGCACAGGATGTATTTGACCTGTAGTTCATGTACTCACCTTCTTTCCCAAAACGTACCAGTCCGAATTTCTCACCACCGATGATCAGCAGTGCTTCAGGATTGGGGTAAAAATGCTTTGCAGTGGTGATGTATGAGACCCGGGCATCAGTTTTCAGCCCGCTTTTAAAGATCGACGGACAGGAAGAAGTATATGCCACACCATCGATGCTTGAGAGATCAATTTCGGAGAGTTGCTTTTCTATCGTTTCGATTATCTGTCCGCTGTGAAACATGTAGCTGCTATGAACAACAGTATTCGAGTGATTCAGCACCACAAGGGAGGAGGTCGTAGAGCCTATGTCAATTCCAAGGATCTGTTTCATATCGGACGAAATGCTTAGCGGGTTGTTAGAATAACAGCTATTAGCAATATACGAAAAAAAAGGATAAGTGTTGAAGGTAGAAAGAGAGAAGGGGTCGCGATAGTATCGGGAGGGAGAAGGAGTGCTTTTTTGCTTGCAGATGTCTTTGCGTGCTATTTATCCCTTGACTGATGATGTATAATGTGTTAAATTTGGTGATTGTGAAGGTTCTAGCAATCAATTATTTGATATATATTGATATTGTGCTGCGTAGTTGGGAGAAACATTGATCAGCTTATCATTATCTTCTGAATTATGGAAAAAAACACTGATATTCAACAGCAGCTCTTTCAGATGATTCGTGACCAGGTGCCCGATCATGTTTCTCTGGTGGATGAAGTCGCAGACATTCTGGAAATCAGCAATGACAGTGCGTATCGCAGAATCAGAGGGGAGAAGCCGATATCTCTGCATGAGGTTCAAAAACTTGCAAAGACCTTTAATTTATCTGTTGATGACCTCACAGGTAGTCGCTTCGATACCGTTAGCTTCAAGGCTGCTTTTCTCGACGAGAGCAATTATTCATTCGATGATTGGTTAAAGAATTTATTACAATTTACCATTGAAGCCGGCAGCACCGAGGAGTCAGAAGTTATTTTCATTCTCAATGAACTTAATATTTTCCATATTATTCAGTTTCCGGAGATATGCGCCTTTAAACTCTTCTTCTGGCAGAAATCAAATCTTGATTTTCCAGAGTTCAGGGATGTACAATTTTCAGCTGATGTACTACAGGATTGCACCATTGAGATTTCTAAGGAGATCACAGAAAAATTCGTAAAACTCAATACCATTGAGTTTACCACTGAGGAATGTCTGAACAGTTTCTTGAAACAGGTTCTTTATTATTCTGAGGCCGGTTATTTTGTGTCCAGGGATGATGCATTATTGCTTTGTGAAAAATTGCATGAGCTGCTAAATCATCAGCAGAAGCAGGCAGAACTTGGATTTAAATTTATACGTGGTCAGGCCGCTGTTGGAAAGGAGGGTAATTTCCGCTTATACCACAACGATATTATCCTGGCAGATAATACCATTATTGTGAAAACAGGTGAAGCAGGGACTACATTCATCACCAGCAATGCCATCAATCTGATGCAAACACATAACAAAGTATTTTTCGACTATAATCATCGCTGGGGAATGAATCTCCTGTCAAAATCGGTTCCCATTAGTGGATCATCTGAAAAAGAGAGAAACAGGTTTTTCCTGCTCTTACATGAACAGATTAATGAGGTAGAGAAGAAGATTTAAGAGGGTTCTCTGCACTTCTATTTTTGTCCAATGATAGACACGGATGAGATGGCTGGCCCCTATCTGCGTAATTTCTTTTGCATTAGTCAATTTCCCTCTCATTTTTTCATTTAGATTTTAGCATTTTTCCACTCAGGAGCAGTCAATTTAGTAAAATCTGCAAATTCCCCAGGTCCTTAATTTCTCTTTGCTTATAGAGCGGCAAATTTTACTAATTCAGCTTAGCTGACTGTAGAATTCAATTTCCTAATAACTCCTCTGTCATCTAACTTTGTTTACAGAAATCACAAAAAAAACAAGATCATGCTGACATCCATCATTCTATTAATCGTATTTCTTGGTCTCCCAATCGTTATTCTTCAAGTGGAAAACAGATCGCGTCTTATTCAATGGTTATCCCCTATAATTATCTGCTACCTGGTGGGTATTATTATCGGTAATATTCCCGGATTAGCACTCAACAAGGAATTGCAAAATATTACTACAGGTATTACTGTTTTCCTTGCTATCCCTCTTTTACTCTTTTCATCAAATTTCTACAAAATGATGAAGCAAGCCAGGCCGGCATTGTTTGCTTTTTTCCTGGGGATAGTTGGAGTTATAGCATGCTCGGCCCTGGCATTCTGGATTTTCAGGGGTCAGTTATCACAACCGGCAGCAGTTTCGGGTATGATGATTGGAGTGTATACAGGCGGAACGCCAAACATGAGTGCCATCGGTCTGGCGCTGAATGTGGAGGAGGAAGTGTTTGTGCTTTTGAACAGTGCCGATATCGTGTTTAGTGGCATTTATTTCATTTTTCTGCTGACCATTGGAAAGCGCGTACTGAGCCTCTTTCTTCCCAGTTTTATAAAGAAATGGGATAATGATACATCAGGCGATATAGAGCAATCCAAATTAGGATTACGTCAAGACGCCAAACATGTGACCATAGGTTTACTGCTGTCGGTATTGACACTGGGTATTGCAATCGCTATCTCTTTCCTTGTTGTAAGTGATTGGACGATCGACCGGGCCATTCCCATAATTATTCTTGGCATCACAACACTGGGTATTGGAGCATCTTTCCATATTAAGATCCGGGAATTGCCACACACCTATTCAACCGCGAATTATCTGATCCTGGTATTTGCTCTGGCCATGGGGTCAATGGCAAACTTTTCGGAACTTTTATCCGCCAGCTCCAATCTCTTCCTGTTTTGCGGATTTGTGGTCTTCGGCAGTGTACTACTTCACTTTCTACTGGCTTGCATATTCAAGATCGACAGGGATACTTTAATAATAGCATCCACAGCTGCCATTTTTGGGCCTGCTTTTATCGGCCCCGTAGCGAAGGTGATTGGAAACAAGGATATAATAGCCATTGGAATTGCCCTTGGTCTTATTGGATATGCTATTGGAAACTACCTGGGTCTCGGACTTGCATTTGTATTAAAATAATGATTATGAAAAAGAAAGAAAAATTTCCTGAAATGGGTTGTGTAGCAGATGAACTGCTGGAGAAATTACCTTCTATTAAGCACGATGATGCAGGATGGGAGGATGGGAAGATCTTTGGTTTTGTTTACCATCCCGGAAACGATCATGCACGTATATCGGAAGCTTACTTTCGTGCATTTATGTACGATAGCACGCTGAATCCTTCCACTTTTCCATCGCTGAGGAATTTCGAGAAGAATATCATCAGCATGGCCACGGAACTGATGCATGGAAATAGCAGTGTAGCCGGAAATGTAACTACAGGAGGAACCGAAAGTATTTTTCTGGCCCTTAAAGTGGCAAGGGATCTTGCCAGGGAAAAGGAGGGAAAGAGAGATGGTAATAGTGAGAGTGAGGGTAATGGTAAGAGAGAGGGAACTTGTTTTGAAGTAATTCTTCCTGAAACCATTCATCCTGCCTTTTTGAAAGCTTGTGATCATCTTTCTTTGCAGGCGATTATGGTTCCGGTGCGTGAAGATAAAAGGGCTGATCCCAAAGCCATGGAGGAGGTCATTACAAAGCAGACTATTATGATGTGTTGTTCTGCTCCATGTTTCCCTTTTGGTGTTGTTGATCCTGTGACCCCAATTGCGAAGATCGCCAAAAAACATAAACTATTATGTCACGTCGATGCCTGTATGGGAGGGTTTATGCTGCCATTTTTGGAAGATATAGGATACTCCATACCCATGTTTGATTTTCGTGTTCCGGGTGTAACATCCATCTCCATGGATGCCCACAAATATGGCTATGCTCCGAAGGGAACATCCATTATTCTATACAGAAACAGGGCAATGAGAAAGAAGCAGTTCTTTGTTCATACCGACTGGTCGGGTGGAATATTTGCATCCACAACTTTCATGGGGACAAAAAGCGGGGGACCGGTCGCAGGATGCTGGGCCATCATGAATCACCTGGGAAAGTCAGGATACAGAAAGCTTGCCGGGGAGGTAATGAAAACAACCCGCAGTCTTATAATGGGAATACAAAGTTTAGATTCACTGAAGGTAATTTCAGACCCGGATATGTCAGTTCTGGCATTTACTTCAACAAAGGGTGACATATATAACATCGGGGATGCCCTCGAATCGAAGGGATGGCATCTTGACCGTTTACAATTTCCGGAAGCCTTGCATCTGACGGTCACACAACTGAATATCGGCAAAGAGGATGCTTTTCTGAAAGATTTGACAGAGATCGTGGGAAATAAAGAGATACTGGACAAAGATCAGAAAGCCATGAATATATCAGTGAAGATGGCTAAAGGATTCACAAAAGTACTTCCAGGACCTGTAGTTGAAAAAGTAAGCAAGATACTTGGACGCGTGATGGGAGGAAAGAGTGGAGGAAAACAGGCTGCACTATACGGAATCAGCGCTTCATTCAGTAACAGGAAGGATGTGAAGAAGCTCGTGGTGAATTTATTGGATGGGATGTATTAAAGTTAAAAGGCAAAAGGGATGGTAAAGCCCTCCTTCGCTGAAGCTGCGGAGGATAAAAAAAGAACTAAACTAAAACAAAATGTCATGAAACGATCAAAATTTACAGATCTGTTGTTTGCAATTCTTCTGCTTGGCAATTTTACCGCTAATGCACAGGAGATAACACAAACTATTAGGGGGTCAGTTGTTGACCTCGTGACTTATAATCCTATGTATGCTGCAACTGTTGCTGTGTATCGGGATTCTCTTATGCATGCTGCTACGATTACAGATGATGATGGATATTTCAGGATGGAGGGTGTTCCGGTAGGCAGGTATTCAGTTGTTGTTTCCTACATGGGATATATGCAGAGTGTTATTCCGGATGTGATTGTTATTTCGAGCAAGGAGATCGTACTTTCCGTTGAGATGGAGGAGTCATTAATGGAGATTGATGAGATAGAAGTGAGTGCAACAAAGGGAAAGGGAAAGGCACTGAACAAACTGGCTTTTGTGAGTGCAAGGACATTCTCAGTGGATGAGTCTGAGAGATATGCCGGCAGTCGCGCTGATCCGGCAAGAATGGCATCAAATTTTGCCGGGGTTCAGGGAAATGACGATTCAAACAATGACCTGGTGATCAGGGGAAATTCTCCACTTGGAGTACTCTGGAGACTGGAGGGAGTTAATATCCCAAATCCCAATCACTTTGGAGTATCAGGAACAACCGGCGGACCGGTAACTATTCTTAATAATAAAGTATTATCGCTATCGGATTTCATGACTGGAGCTTTTCCTGCTGAATATGGCAATAGCATAGCAGGTGTTTTTGACCTCCGTATGCGGAATGGCAACAATGAACACCATGAGTTCTCTGGTCAGCTCGGATTCCTGGGTACGGAGCTTATGGCAGAGGGTCCCCTGAATAAGGGTAAAAGATCATCCTACCTGGCATCCTACCGTTATTCCACCCTGGCAATATTTCAGGCAATGGGTATTAGTATTGGTACAGATGCAGTGCCAACCTATCAGGATCTTTCTTTTAAACTGAATTTTCCAACAAGAAATCACGGCAATATCTCTCTTTTTGGTATCGGGGGAAAAAGTGCTATTGATATCCTGGCCAGTGAGCAACTCGCTCCCGATGATGATATGATCTATGGAGACGAGGCGATGAATGAGCATTTTCGGACAGGCATGGGCGTTGTGGGGGTGAATTATTTAAGGCCCCTGGGATCCAGTTCAATGATCAAGGTAACTGTTTCAAGTTCTGTTGAGCATCAATCCAATCATCTTGACAAGGTATACCGTCACTTAGACAATGGTTTATATGTAATCGATTCCATTATGGATTCACACAATGGTTACCATAGCAACCAGTATAAGAATTCTCTCTCAGTAAACTGGAATAAGAAGCTTAACAAAAAGAATTCAATCAGAATTGGTGCCATCACTGATCTATACATCTTTGATGTCCTTGATTCCATCTTTAATGAATCTATGTTGCAGCATGTTACCAGAATGGATCATTCAGGTCCCGCTATTCTAAATCAGCCATTTGTTCAGTGGAAAATTAAGCCGTCAGATAATTTATCCCTGACAGCAGGAGTTCATGGACAAGTCTTGAGTCTTGAGGATAATTTAAGCACTGCCCTTGAACCCAGATTTGGACTAAGGTACCGCATCAATGAGAAAAATACACTTGGTTTTGGAACAGGACTACATAGTCAGATGCTTCCCACATATATATATTTTGCGCAGCTTCCCAGGGAGGACGGAACCATTGTTAAAGCCAATGAAAACCTCGGTTTCATCAAGAGCTACCATAATGTACTTTCATGGGATTATAGTATCAGTCAGCAGATGAGAATCAAGCTGGAGTCCTATTACCAGTACCTCTATAATGTTCCTGTTGAATACAAGACTTCTTCATATTCAGCGTTGGATGAGGGGCATAATTTAGTTCGATTTTTTCCTGATAGCCTGGTGAACACGGGAACAGGAAATAATCTTGGATTGGAATTGACTGTCGAACGATTTTTTAGTAAATCCTATTTTGTGATGCTCACAGCCTCAATGTATGATTCCAGACGGACAGGAAGTGATGGTGTAAATTACAATGCCATCTTCAATGGCAGGTACGTAGTGAATGCCCTGGCTTCGAAAGAGTTTAGCTGGGGTGTTAAACGCAGGTCCAGTTTCACTATTGGCGGGAAGATTACTGTAGCTGGAGGAAAACGTTACACTCCCATCAATCTTCAGGCATCAACAATTTCAGGAGAAGCTGTCTATGAAGATAATCTGAGGAATACAATGCAATTCAACCCATATTTCAGAGCAGACCTTAAACTGAATTACAGACTGAATGCAGCTAAAACCACTCATGAGATCGGATTGGACATCGTTAACCTTACTGCTAAGGAAAATATTCTGAAGCAGACATATGTACATGGTGATGAGAACCCAATCAGAGAAGTGAATCAGTTAGGGTTATTACCTTTGTTCTATTACAGGATTGATTTTTAAGTGTTCATATCTTGGTTAAATATCTAAAAAATGAAAAAACTTCTTCTTATCGAACCTGGAAGCAGGTTGAAATATCAAAAAAGGAAACTTCAGTATTTTGAAAATGTAGCAAACAAGCATTATTTTAAAAGACCATCCCTGGCACTGGGTGTATTGGCTGGTCTCACGCCTCCGGATTGGGAGATTGAGATTATGAGGGAGCCGCTCGATCAAATTATCTATCGTGATGATGTTGATCTGGTTGGTATTTCTGCCTGCACACAAATAGTAAACAGAGGGTATGAGATCGCTGATGAATTCAGGAAGCGTGGTGTGAAGGTGATTATGGGAGGGATTCATCCTACCGTGCTTTTCAACGAAGCTTTGGAGCATTGCGATTCTGTTTGCATAGGTGAGGCTGAACCGCTATGGAAGAATGTGCTGGAAGATGTATTAACGGGAAATCTTAAAAGGATATATTCTTCTGATAAGCTATTTGATTTAAAGGACTATACTTCCCCACGGCGTGACCTTATATCCTCGGGATTTAAATCATTCATTTATGATCCGGGTGTTTCTGTTGAGGCATCCCGGGGCTGTCCTCACAGCTGTGATTTCTGTTCGGTAGGACTTATTCATGGCAATAAGATTCGTTACAGACCATTGGATAATCTGACAGCGGAGATAGATAGCATTGAGAGCAATAAACTGTTCTTTGTTGATAATAATATAGTAGCGAATGTCAAGAGATCGAAGGAGCTTTTCAGGGAGTTGATTCCGATGAAAAAAACATGGACCGCGCAGTCGGGGATCAGTATTGCAAAAGACCCTGAACTATTGAAGCTGGCGGTAGATGCCGGATGCAATGGTTTGCTTATCGGTATTGAAAGTGTGCTTGATGCAGGCTTGAGTAAATACAGTAAAAACCCCGGGAAATATGCTGAATTAAAAGAGACCTTGACGCGATTAAAAGACCATGGGATAAGTGTGCTGGCGCATATGATATTCGGAAATGATTTTGAAACTATGGAAACTTTTCAGGAAACACTTGAGAGACTAAAAGAACTTGATATTGCTTCAGCTTCCTTGGGAATAATGATTCCATATCCCGGAACGAAATTAGCTGAGAACCTGGAGAAAGAAGGGCGGATTATAACAAGAGACTGGGACTATTATGATATACACCACCTGGTATTTCAGCCTTTAAATTTCAGTCATGAAGACTTTTTAAGGGAAATGGAAAAATTAAGGAATGACTATTTTTCCTTCAGAGATATTATGTCCAGAACAATGAAGTATCAGGACCCGAAAGTTTTTGGATTCAATATATTGCAAAGAAGTCATAATAAAGTCCATCATTCCCTGGAGACTGACTTTGCATAGGATGAAGCCATGCTATTTATAAAATTGAAATAGCTTGGTTTTTTTATCCAGCTTCTGAAGCAAGTTGATTTTCATTTTTAGTAAGCGTTGATTGTACGCTATTTTTTTCTAAATTGCGGATACCTTGATAAAACATTACACTAAAACTAAAACTACTTCACTATGAAAAACGCTTCAAGACGCAGGTTTATTAAGCAGACATTTATTGGTGCTACGGGAATTGCAATATTGCCATTGGCGCAAAGTTGTAAGGTGGCAGCAAGTGATACCATCAGAATAGGAATTATCGGACTCGGACAACAGGCCATGAATCTCATGAGAGGTTTTGCCAGGATTGAAGGGGTTCTTGTTGTTGCAGGTGCTGATGTATATGGTATTAAGCGCGAAAGATTTCAAAAAAATCTGGATGAGTATTACCTGATGGAGGAGAAGAAAGTTGAAGTGAAAACCTATGCAGATTACAGGGAATTATTAGACAGACAGGATATTGATGCCGTTGTAATAGCAACACCTGATCACTGGCATGCAATTCAGACCATCGATGCTTGCAAGGCCGGTAAGGATATATACCTGGAGAAGCCCATTACATTTTCATTGAAGGAGAGCTTTGCAGTAGTTGAGGCTGTCAGGGCAAACAATATTGTCCTTGCAGTTGGTAGTCAGCAGCGCTCCGATCACAATTTCAGACATGCTGTTAAGATGGCCCAGGAAAAAGCCATTGGTGATTTGCAAAGGGTTAATGCATACGTTGGTCCGCCACCGTCACCATATAACTTGCCTGAAGAGCCAATCCCTGCAGATCTTGACTGGGAAAAATGGTTGGGACCAATGCCGTTTGTACACTATAACTCAAGATTGAATCCACCTATTTCACTCGATCCGGTTCTCAATGAGACCTTCTGGGCAGAGTGGCGTTATTTCAAGGAGACAGGTGGTGGATTTACCTGTGACTGGGGAGCACATAATTTTGACATCGGACAGTGGGGGATAAATAATGACAGTGCCGGTCCGATAAATATTATACCTGTAGGATTTGAAGGGACGGAGTTCCTGACTTATGAATATGAAAATGGAGTAATCATGACCAATGAGCCATGGGATGCGGAGTCAACGCGTGGTGTTAAATTCTGGGGCAGCGACGCTTGGGTAGAAGTATGGCGCGGCGGATATGCTGCATCAGACGATTCTCTGCTTCCTCCGGCACTTGATGATGCCAACGCCGGATTGAAATATGAATCAGGAACCGGACACCTGGGGAATTTCATCGAATGTATTAAGTCGAGACAGGAACCGGTTGCCAATATTGAAATAGGTCAAAGGACCGTTGCCACCTGTATACTGGGGAATATTGCCAGTGAGCTGGGAAGACCAGTTGCATGGAATCCGGGAGCTCAGGATTTCGTGGATGATGCTGAAGCCGCGAAATTTTTTCACAGGGAATACAGGGAAGGGTATACACTTTAGAAATTAAAGCTGAGAGTTACAGAAGGTGCAAGCTTATGATTGGGGAGAGATTTTAGAGTAGGACTGAGAATGAATCCTGATAGCGGTTTATTTGTATCACTCCACTCCATGTTTTTGACTTTGGCAATCCTTACAGCGTTTACGGACGACCAGATTGGAATGGTGACTGCACTACCAAAGCCAAGGACCATCATCACACCACCAACATCATATCCACCCCATGCGAGCATATATCCCATTATTATGGTTGCGAAACTACCTACTTCTCCGGCAAAAAATCCAAGTCCCCTGCCAACCTCACCTGAGATCACCTGTCCGAGTCCAGGTATGATCAGTGACGTTACACCTGATAAAACCGGCATATAAGGCTGTCCTTCTACAGGACTATAATCTTTATAATTATAATTTTGTTTGGTGATGCTATACTGAGCATTCAACTGGTCGGGTACTGTTAACAGGAGACTCAGTACAAAAACATAAATAAAGTGCGTTGAATATGAGGGCGAAGTTTTCATTTGCAGATCTTAAATTGATATAATGCAGTCTGGTAGTTAGCTTAACTAGATCCCTCTCAATAAGTTTGAATTATTAACATAATTAACTTTTCTTTTTGCCCACGTTCAGAGATAAGTTCACAAGGAGGGGATACATATAGACAGAGATTGGATGGCTATACTATCTGCAAATTCTACGATACTGATGACATATCAAATGGAATGGCCTGGAATATGACTTTTCATTAGTAATGGTTCTTGACTTGCGTGATATAAAGCTTTACCTTTAAGATTATTTCACCATTATTTCAATAAAACCCAATAAACCATGAAGTCTTTTTTCATAAATTTCTTTTGCTTTTTTTTAAGCAAAAAATCAGTGATCTTTTTTGCTATTTCAATATTCTTATCCTTCGCTTCGCAAGAAGCTAAAGCTATAGAAAAAGTAGCCTTTGGTGTTTTTAATAATGCGATAGCAATGCAAGTTGCATATAATGCCAATGCATGTTTTTGGCCAGACGGACCTACCCATATGGATATAACAATTACTGCCAGTGGTGGTCAAACGCTTACACACAGATTAACGGTGTATAATAGAGCCGGAGGAACAGAATTTTATTTGACAGATCCACAGACCTGGTTTATTCCTGGTGAGACTTTCAGCTTCCGGGTTTTGTACACTTACGCAGATCCATTTGGGTGGTCTTATACTTCCTTGGGACAGCTATATAACGGCACTTTTCAGCCCATAGTCAAGCCGAATATTATAAGCCGCTCAGTTGATAATTTTGCTACAAAAATAGACCTTCAATATGAATATCTTAATGATATTTCTGCTGAAGCTTTACTTGAAATTTATGATGGAAATACGAAAATTTCCAGCCGTGCAGGCTCATCTGAAAAGAACTATGTATATACCTTTTCTCATACTGGTCTGGTACCGGGAACCGACCATGACTATAAGATCAAAGCAATATATACCCCGGGAAATTACCCAGATAGTCCTGTGCAAACCCATTATTCGAATGTAAGTACAGGTTCTGCATTCGATATCAACTTTGTAGCCTCCACTGATGTGGCAAATAAGGTCAAACTATCCTGGAACAAAGCCTCCAACACAGGCGCTACAGGTTATGTAGTCAGTCGAAAAGATGCTGATAATAATTCTTTAACTGTTTACGATACAGATGATATTAACAATGTTTACTATGAAGATGGTGATAATCTTATCCCGGGTTACTACTATAACTATACTATTAATCCCAAGGGAGGTTCAACAGATGTATATGGAAGTTTTAATGGCCGTTCTTTACCCGACGGACAAATCAATGGTGCAGTTAGCACCTTAATGGGAGGTGCTGTTGCCAATGTGGAAATTCAGGCGAAACGACAAGATATTGTTCCTACCGATACAACGTCAGTATATTATGCATATACAGATAACAATGGTAGTTATAGTATTTCAGAGATTTTTTATAATGAAGAATCATCCTTTCTGGTCACTCCGGTATTGGCTGAGCATGAGTTTGATCCGGTCGATAGAAATGTTACACTCCTAAGTACCAGTCATGTAATTGCCGGGACGAATTTCACGGATATTTCTTCCTTCACAGTGAGTGGAAATATATCTCAACAAACGCCAATGGGGCTTTGTCCCATGGGAGGGGTAGAGATCTTGTTGGATAATTTATCCCAGGGAATGGGAATCTTTACTGATGCCGATGGCAATTATTCTTTAGCCATTCCCCAGGCAGCAGATTATATCATTACTCCCAAATTGCAGAATCATCATTTTTCCCCTGAAAAGATTGATGTATTAATTAATGACAATATGCTGGGACAGGATTTTGTTGATACAACAACATTTGTCCTGGATGGTTATGTGAATGCCAGTTGTGACATATACATAGGTCAGGCAGAATTAAGTATTTCGGACCTCGACAATTGCTTTGAAACGACAATTGTTACTGATATCGATTCCGGGTATTATTCCGTCGAATTGCCGGCCAGAATGTATACGATTGAAATGACATCTTTCACATCTGTAGATGAAGGGCAAATAAAAGCAGCAGATGTAATGGACTATTTTATTAAGGATACTGTGAGTATGTTATTGGGAGATACTTTGGTGAATCTGAAATATCGTTTAGCGCCTACACTAACAATAAGCGGTTTAGGAGAATTGAATACTTGTGATAATCAGCCAAAGCCCATAATGGAGCAGGGGAAACCCTATGAAGTTATCTTCACGGTTACCGAGGATTTTTATGGAAGCGGGTGTAATACTGATATTGGTTATATCATTGTACAACAGGATATAAACAATGAAGATATTCAGATTGATACACTTCATCTTGTAGATGGCGTGGATACCATGATGATTGTTCCCGGGGGACCAAATATCATAGAGCCCTACCTTAAATTTTTTACTGCTACAGCACATATTGGTTATCAGACAGCAGAAGTGCAGTATGATGTTCTGGTGACTGGGAACAGGCCTCGTGGTGAGACTTTTACCACGGTATCTCCATCCCTCCCTTTCTTGATCTTGCATGATCCTCCGGGTGATGGAAGTTACAGTTATATGGAGGAGAACACAACTGTAGAAAGCACAATGAGCTTCAGTGTTGGTGCTTCAGGTTCTGTAAATGCATGGGCAGAGGTGAAGCTTGGAACAAAATTCGAGGCTGGTCAGTTCCTGTTTGTAGAAACAAAGATTTGGGGTACCGTAAAAGGATCGATAGAAATTGGGGCCAGTTTCAATGCCAATGAAGATATAGTTCTCAGTATGACAAATACAGAGTCCTATAGTACTTCCGGTAATGACAATATTATAGGAGATGACGGTGATGTGTATGCCGGGGGTGCCATGAATTTGATTTATGCCCTGACAGATATTATATCCTACAATCATGAAACTTGCGAAGTTGAAAAAACTCAGAATATGATAGTGGCTCCTGACGGATTTAAAACAACCTTTATGTATACTGAAGGTCATATCGAGGATGTTTTAATACCTCAGCTGAATGAAATGAGGATGCTGTCTTTGGCGCAAGATGAAGAAATTAAAGCCGATGATTATGCAAATCAAATGAGTGTCTGGCAGCAGATGATCGACTTCAACAAGGGCAATATTGAAAAGGCCAAATTTGTTGAGAATGTTTCGTTTAGCCCGGGAGTAGGGTATGAGTCGAGCATGGAGACATCTTCTTCTGAGAGCATGACTTTTGAATTTGGATTGTATGTGGATCAGAACCTGGCTATTGAGGCAGGAATGGAAGCTGGCGGGTCTGGTATTTCCGGGGGAGTAAAGGTAAATTACAGAACTGAATTTGGTTATACTACAGGAAGTACCGTATCGGAAAGTCATAGAACAGGATTTGTGCTGGAAGATGATGATCCCGGTGACTTCTTCAGCGTTGATATTTTGGAGGATGGTGTATATGGTGTGCCTGCCTTTAGTATTAAAGCAGGGCGTTCCAGTTGTCCATGGGAGAAGGGTACTCAAAAACGTGAGGGAGTGCAGTTGATATCTAATGTTTATAGCCAGGATTTGGCTTCAGAAACAGATGCAGCAGTATTCCAGTTACAGTTGGGAAATACCAGTGAGAGCAATGAAGATCAGACTTACAACTTGGTATTTGATCCCACCAGTAATCCTGATGGTGCTATTGTAACCATTGGGGGTAGTCCTGTTATAGGAAATGTTCCTACACCTTACACTATTACTGCGGGTGAATCTGCTACAGCAACAGTTACAGTGAAGAAAGGACCATTGGTTTCTTCTTATTCAGACCTGACATTTATCCTGGAGTCAGATTGTGATGGATCCATCTCGGATGAAGTATTGCTTACTGTGAATTTCCCAACAGAATGCAGTCCCATGAGAATTGATCCTCTCTCAGAGAACAATTTGATTGTCAACCAGGCCTATGGAAATGTCTTTAAACTGGAAGTATCGGAATACGACAGAACACACATTGAATTGCTTGAGATTCAATACAGTCATAAAGGTTCAGGTGCCTGGTCGAACGTATACATAACTGATGCAGATGGATTGAGTAGTAGTGCAGTGGATGTATTGGATATTCCATTGGAAAATCTTGACGATGATACTTATCTCATCAAAGCAAAAGTGAGTTATGAGGATGATGTCACATACTCAAATAGTCTTGAATTAATCGTCGATCGTACCGCTCCAACAATGTTGGGTACGCCAAGGCCATTGCAAGGATTATTAGGTCCGGGAGATAATATTTCAATTGATTTTGATGAGCCCATCGACTGCGGTTTATTGACTGACTTAAGCATTAGTTTTGTGAATCTGACTCAGGACACATCTGATGTAGATATGATGTTCGGTTGCTATGAGAACGGATTGTTTATTTTATCTGATTTTACAGGTGTAGTGGATGAGGATTATATTCAGGTAGCTATATCGGGACTTACTGATTATTATGGGAATGTAAGCCATGAAACTTTTATATGGGGTTTTGAGGTGATGGATGTTGATACAGTGTTGACCGATCCGTTGTTAGATACAGACAGGGATGGTGTAGTGAATCTGGAGGACAATTGCATCCTGAACTTTAATCCGGAGCAGGATGATTTGGATGATGATGGTATGGGAGATTTTTGCGATGGTGATATGGATGGAGATAGCTATGACAATGATGAGGACAATTGTCCGGGGACTGCTAATTCCGATCAGGCAGACTCCGATGGTGATGGGATAGGGGATGTATGTGATGAAATGGCAATTTCCCCGAATCCTTTTGATATGGCAGATATACTGGTCTACCCTAATCCATTTAGCACTGAGCTGAAGTATAATCTTAAACTGAATGAAGCTACGAAGGTGACCTTAGAGCTTTGTAATGGGATGGGACAATCCATACAAGTGATAATGGACAATGCTTTTGTATCAGGGTATTTTTCAGGTGCAATTGAAACAACTGAGTTACCTGCTGGAATCTATTTCTTAAGATTAATCACTGACAAGAATAGTTACACTGAGAAAATGGTGAAAATAAGGTAGAGTTAGTACTGTCAGGATTTTGGTTTTTTCATATATGATAACAAGGGATGGCTGGCGCCATCCCTTGTTATATTCACTCTTATTTTTTGCAGAGTATTATACCAGAGTAGCATCCAGCTTAACATCAGCTGCAGCAACAAGTCTTGAAATAGGACATTTTGCTTTTGCAGCAAGTGCCAGCTCTTCAAATTTTTCTTGTGATAATCCTTCACATTTTACTTTGCTTACCAATTCAATGGTCGTAACAACAGGACCGATATCATCTTTTCCCAGGGTCACTTTAGCACTTGTTTCGACTGATTCGGGGGTGAGATTTTCTCCATCAATTAGTGCAGACAGAAACATGGAGTAGCAACCGGCATGTGCTGCACCAACTAATTCTTCGGGGTTTGTTCCTTTTCCCTCTTCAAATCTTGATGCGAAGGTGAAAGGACCATTATAATCGCTGAAGCTCATGATTCCGTTTCCATCTTTGAGGCTACCATTCCATTTTGCTTTTGCTGTTCTTGTTGACATGTTGTGAGTTTTAGGTTAAAAATATTGATCTTGTTAAGATACAACGTTTATATGGCAAAGTAGTTCACCGGAAAATGAAAGAAGAAAGAAGAAAGAAGAAAGAAGAAAGAAGAAAGGATGAGCCAGGATTATTATGAAGTTTATTCTTTCTCGAAATGCGCTTCGATTTTTATTTGTGCAGACATCTCTGTGCCGGTAGAATCTGTTTCGAACTCCTCCCTATCTGAGATCCAGGAGATGATAAGATCTTCAGAATTCAGTTTCTCAATAGTAAGGGAATCGAAGCTGGTTTCTTCAGCGGTGAGGGAGATGGTATTTCCCTCTTCATCGTAGTGCCAGGTTCCAGTATCTGCATCTTCGAATAGTGCGATCTGAAAGGTATAATCATTATTAAACGTCAGACTACCTCCGATGCTATCGATTTCATTATTCATCTCATCATTGATCTTATTTTCAGCAATTCTAGCCAGTTGTCGGAATAAAAGTAATTGAAAAAAGTTATCACCTTCAACTTTGATATTTACGTACACATTTTCGATATTCCAGGTGCCATAGATATCTATCTCATCAATATTCCCATCAAATATTTCGCATGAATTGATCAGGATCATCAACAATGCCAATGCAATTACGCGTTTCGGTAATAATTTAAGATTATTCATTTCTATTTTTCTATAAATGAGCATATCATCTATTAAATAGAACAATTTATATTTGAATTAGTTGCATTTCGGTTTATCTTGAAATGTCACAAGAGCAAACTATTCAAGCACTTCCACCCGTGATGGCGTAATACTTGAGGAGGGGGTCGCTATTAGTACCTGGAGCATCACTAATCTTGTTATGAATGAAGGTTTCTATTTTGTTACTATTTATACAGAGTTAGGGTCAGAGACGAGGAAGATTGTTAAGGAGGATTAATGTGATTATGTGATAATGATTATCACATTGCAATATATTCCTTATCTTTGCACGATACTTGGGGCTGAGCTGGTTTTGACAGCGGGTAAAACAGGTATGTAAGCATGTCGAGCGTTGGGGTTTAGCTCGTTAATATCAGACTTCACATTTATAATTGACGATAACAATTATGCTCTTGCTGCTTAATCTTACTTAGT
>JAUUZQ010000103.1 GCA_030589895.1 Bacteroidales bacterium | reverse complement strand
TGAATGAATAACAAATTAGCATCATGAATAAAATAGTTGAACGTACATATTTAACATACGCATTGATTCTTGGATCTGTCTGGGGAGTTATTGAGGTTGCTCTCGGAGTTGGATTGCGAACCTGTGCAAGTTCAGTTTCAGGATCATTAATGACAGGAGTGGCCCTTTTCTTCATTGCAACTTCCTGGGTAGTCACGAGGAAAAATATTATTCCTCTTCTGGTGGTCATGATTGCCGCTCTCTTTAAACTGTTTGATTCAGTGCTTCTAGGCATACCCGTGATGAGCGGGGCCATCGGTAATCCGATTTTCGCATTTATTTTGGAGGGACTGGGCTTTATTATCCTGATTTCTATTTTCCGAAGGACAAGGTGGACAAAGAGAAAATCACGGGTTTTATTGGGAGCCGGTTCTGCCCTTATTGCGGTGGCAATGTTCCCCCTGGTAAAATATGCAACAGGGATACCGGCATGTGTATATAATAATTCCATGATTCCCCTTTCCATCTTATTTGCTCCCCTTGCAATTGCATTTTCAGCCATCACTGTACCCTTAGGATTTGTTGCAGGAGAAAAGTTAAGAGCAGGATTTAGTCGAATGGATCTTCAATTAAAGAGCAGCTTCCTCAGACATATGATATTTCCTGCAGCATTGGGCATAGGTCTTACATTGATTGTTCTTTTCAGAATGATTGTAATCACAGATTTTTAGAGCGGGATTAAAAAAACCGGATCAGCCTAAACTAATCCGGTTTTAATTCTAAAAATATATTTTCTTACAAAGAATACCCTTCCCTGTAATCGCGATGAATAAACGCTGTTGCTTCTTCATCATCTACAAATGTTTCAGTCTTAGCATCCCATTCAATTGGTCTGCCTAACTCATATGCGATGTTTCCAAGTGCACAAACTGTATTGGTGCGATGACCAGTTTCTACAGGAACGGTTGGATCCTGACGTGATTTAACTGCATCGATAAAGTTCTGGTGGTGACCTGCACGTGCTTCATAAGGCACATCAGTTTCTTCCATTACAGGTTTTAGAGAATCATCAGATGCTTTGAAAGCATCCCTTGAAATCTCGATCCATCCTTCGCTTCCCCAGAATTTTACACCTCTTGTCCCTCCGTCAAATGCCTCTAAGGTCATTTCAACGCCATTGTCGTATATGTAGGTCAGGAATTCAGTTTCTTCGTAACCTGCAGGAATAATTTTTGAAGGTCCTGACTGATCCATTCCAACTGCCCATTGTGCAATGTCGAACATGTGTGCTCCCCAATCGGTCATTAATCCGCCACCCAACTCTTTGTACCATCTCCATGCTCCCCATTTTGTTTCATCCTGTGGTGGATCAAGAGAGATCATTGGATTCAAAACTTCATTGTAATGTACATATGGATTTGGTCCCAGCCACATGTCCCAGTTGAGGTCTTCAGGTACCAGCTCTTCAGGTTTGTCAAATGGTGTTGGATGAGGATTGTCACCTACATATATATTGATTTTTTCTAATGTTCCCAGTCTTCCATCCTGCACCATTTTTACTGCGTGCTGGAAATTGGTGTCAGAGCGTTGCTGACTTCCCACTGCCAGAATGGTATTGTTTGCTCTCACTGCCTTAACAAGTTCCTGTCCCTCTTCTATACTGAATGTAAGTGGTTTCTCCAGGTAGATATCTTTTCCGGCCTTGCAGGCATCAATAGCCATAACCGCATGCCAGTGATCAGGTGAGGCAATTACCACTGCATCAATATCTTCCCTGGCAAGTAATTCTTTGTAATCTTCATATGTTTTCACATCACATTTCTCTCCCAACTCAGCATAATGGTCGCTTACACGCTTCTCAAAACGCTTGCGTTTTATGCCATAGACATCAGATCCGGCTACTACTTTAACACCCTTTATCTTAATAAAACTACTCAGTAAGAACATTGATTGTCGGCCCATCCCAATAAATCCTACCCTCAACAGTTCTGTTCCCGGTGTTAGTTTACATCCCGGTAGAAGTGTAAGTCCGGCAACCCCCAATAGGGTTGTTCCAATAAAAGTTCTTCTTGAATAGTTATTTTGCTTAGACATAATATGAAATTCTGTTTATTAATTTTACTCAATTGCGGAACAAAAATAAGCGATTAGATTGAATAGACAAAATTGACACCGCGTATTGCGTACTGCAATTTCAGGAAACAGAGCAGAACTATGTCAAAATCATTATCGCATTATCGCATTGTCGCATTATCGCATTATCGCATTATCGCATTACTCAATCCAATCCAAGGACCTCGCCACTGCCTTATTCCAATTCTTAAGCAGTTCTCCTTTCATTTTTTGTTCCATACCCGGATCGAATGTTTGATCTGCTTGCCACTGTTCCTTAAGGGCATTGGTGTCTTTCCAGAATCCTGAGGCCAGTCCGGAGAAATAAGCTGCTCCCAGTGCTGTTGTTTCAAGTATCGAAGGTCTCGTTACCCTTGCATTGAGGATGTCAGCCTGGAACTGCATCAGGAAATTGTTTGATGAGGCACCACCGTCAACTCTTAATTCACCGATGGTCTGACCTGTATCTTCCATCATTGCTGTTGCAACATCATGAACCTGGTATGCAATGCTTTCGAGGGCAGCGCGTACAATATGTGCTGTACCAGTACCCCTGGTGAGTCCAAACATGGTCCCCCTGGCAAATTGATCCCAATGCGGAGCGCCAAGTCCGGTTAGAGCCGGGACAAGATAGACGCCGCCATTGTCTTTTAAATCTGCCGCAAGTTTTTCAGTTTCGGCAGCACTGGAGATGATTTTTAGTTCATCCCTTAGCCATTGAATAATTGCTCCTCCAATGAAGATGCTGCCTTCCAGTGCATAGGTGATTTTATCATCCATTTTCCATCCAATAGTGGTAAGTAGCTGGTTGTCAGAAAACACAGGTTCTGACCCGCTGTTCATTACCAGGAAGCAACCGGTACCATAGGTATTTTTGGCCATGCCCTTTTCCAGACAGAGCTGTCCGAATAGTGCTGCCTGCTGGTCTCCTGCTACCCCTGTAACAGGGATGTTGAAACCTGTAGTATCTCCCGAAGTATCAGCAAACCATCCCGACGAATTTTTAACTTCAGGAAGCATGGACTTTGGTATATCAAATAGCTCCAGTAGTTCAGCATCCCATTCGTCTGTAATAATATTATATAGCATCGTGCGACTGGCATTTGTTGCATCTGTTACATGCACCTTTCCATGTGTGAAATTCCAGATTAGCCAGCTGTCTACCGTGCCAAAACAGAGGTCCCCATTTTCAGCCTTTTTACGTGCTCCTTCAACGTTTTCAAGTATCCATTTGATTTTTGTTGCAGAAAAATAGGCGTCAATAATGAGCCCTGTCTTTTTTCTTATCATCTCAGTTTTTCCTTCAGTACTTAACTTTTTGCAGTATTCAGCTGTCCTGCGATCCTGCCATACAATGGCATTGAAGATTGGTTTTCCCGTATATCGATCCCAAACTATGGTTGTTTCACGTTGATTTGTGATTCCAATGGAAGCAATTTCACGTGGGGAGATTCCTGCTTTGGCTATGACTTCCGCAGTTACTGATGCCTGACTGGACCATATCTCATCGGGGTCATGTTCTACCCATCCGGGTTGGGGGAAGATCTGTCTGAACTCTTTCTGTGCCAGCGATTTGATAGTCCCATGATGATCAAATATAATTGCCCTGGAACTTGTTGTTCCCTGATCCAGTGATAGAATATACTTTTTACTGTTCATGCTATTAATTTTGATTCTGAATTTACAAAAATGTGTTGAAAAAGAACTATTTCTTTATATGTTTGAATGGAAAAAAGTAAATTCGACAGTTTTTTCAACTTCGTTGAGCCCTACGGGGTTCATCTGACCAATAAAAAATTAATTATAAACTGATGAAAAGAACAGTATGGGAGCAGGGATCTGTGTCGTCTACACTCGAAGATGCACCTCCTCCGGAGCTTATTGAATATTTCGAAACTGTTTTTTTGGGAACACCGGGCGGACTTCAATACCACCAGACAACGGCTGTAGATAAACTAAAGAGAATTGACAATTGCTATTTTCTCTTTCTTCGCCGGGCGGGTGTGATGTTGGGATCAATTGGATACGTGTTGCGTGAAGCGCATACGGGAGACAGAACGCATAAGACCTGGCTAATTCGTTACTTCTCAATGAAAGCTCCAATGCGTACAAAGAAGAAGGGCAAGGTTAAGAAAAGACCAATAGAGAACAGAGGTTTTTCCTTGCTGAAGGATATTACCCATATTTTTCACGAGAATCTTGAACGATTGAGAGATTTTGACATGAAAGAGACCCCTCAGGCAGTTTGTACAGGCTTGGTAGAAAAAGGAAATGACCGCTCAAGAAATTTTGCTGAGATTGGAGGATACAAGAAAATCGGGAGTGTTGATACATTCATGTTCAGCAGACTGAGGGCCAGGAAAAATATCAAGGTAGAGCAGCTTCCGGAAAATGAACAAGCAGAAATGAGAAAAGTTCTTAGAGAATTTTATAAGGATCATGCTTTGTATCACGATGACTATATTTTCTTCAATAATGACTATTATGTTCTTCGGGAGAACGGAGAAATCATTGCAGGATTGCAGGCCAATAGGGAAAAGTGGGAGATACAAACAATCGGGAATAAATTTCTTGATATGCTTTTCAACTTTGTATCTAAGTTCCCAATTGTAAAAAAACGTATATCATATGAGGAGATGCGCTTTCTTGGAATAGAAGGCATGTATTACAAACCAGGACGTGAGGCTTCGCTATATAAGTTACTCGAAGGGGTACTGACTTTGAAGGAGTACTACCTGGCACTCCTGGTTATGGATGTCAGATCCCCGGAACATAAGTTGTTCATGACCAGGAAAAAGCTGGGACCTATAAATGCCGTAGTAGGTACGTTTGAAGCAGATTTGTATGCCAGATTTTATAGTTTCCCGGAAGAGGAGGAGAGGGAGATCATTGACAGACCTGTCTATTTTTCGATTTATGATAATACCTGAACCAAATTCTGAGCTCTGAACCAGGAACACTGAGCGAGAAATTTGATTTTCACAGGGTATAAGGTCGATTGTGTAGCTATCTGCCAGACCTTATTGGTGTTAATTCGAGGATAAAATTATTATGTTGTTTTCTATAAAAAATTCTTCAAAAAACCGTTTTTCATTTCGTGAATTATGGGCTGATTTCCTGGAATCCATTCGAGGTTCAGAGAAAGATTTTACCAAAATACCACTGAGGAAAGCGATTATACTGCTCAGTATTCCAATGGTTCTTGAGATGATCATGGAATCGGTTTTTGCCCTGGTGGACATCTACTTTGTTTCAAGACTGGGAGCACAGGAGGTGGCTGTTGTTGGGATCACCGAATCGCTGATGACAATCATATATTCAATCGGAATCGGGCTAAGTGTTGGTACCACTGCATTGGTATCTCGAAGGATTGGTGAAAAGAAGCATGGTGAAGCTTCAAAAGCAGCAGTACATGCAATTGTTGCAGCCCTGATTGCCTCCATATTTTTTAGCGTTATAGGTATTGTTTACGCCAAAGACCTGTTACTATTAATGGGAGCTACTCCTGAAACTGTTGAGATGGGTTACCGATATCCAATGATCATGCTGGGTGGTAACTCAGTGATTATGCTGTTGTTTGTTATCAATGCGGTTTTTCGAAGCTCAGGTGATGCTGCAATTTCCATGCGCGTGCTCTGGATGGCCAATATTCTTAATATCATTCTGGATCCACTCCTGATCTTTGGAATTGGTCCATTCCCTGAATTGGGCGTGCAAGGTGCAGCTATTGCCACTAATATCGGAAGGGGCACTGCCGTTATTTACCAGTTATATCTCCTGTTTAAGGGAAATCACCGGATCAAGGTCAGAATCAGAGATATTCGTCTGAGGTTGACTACCATTATGAAGGTAGTGAAGTTATCAGTTGGGGCTATTGGTCAGAATATTATTGCTACATCTTCCTGGATATTTCTTGTGTGGGTGATTACAAGTCTTGGAGAGAGTGCCGTGGCCGGCTATACTATAGCTATTAGACTTATCATATTTATATTACTTCCGTCGTGGGGTATGGCAAATGCCGCAGCTACTCTGGTTGGGCAAAATCTGGGGGCAAATGAACCTGCACGTGCTGAAAAGGCTGCCTGGGCTGTGGGTGGTGTAAATATGATTTTACTTGGTCTTGGATCAATAATTTTTATATCTGTGCCGCAGCTGTTTATTGGATTTTTTATTGATAAGGCAGTGGATCCGGTCGTATGGCAAAGTGGGATTGACTGCTTGCGTGTGATAAGTTATGGTTTCCTTTTCTATGCCTTGGGCATGGTAATGATACAGTCGATAAATGGTGCGGGAGACACTTCAACACCGGTATGGTTGAATATTATTGCATTTTGGATGATTGAAATTCCATTGGCCTATATACTTACAAATGCACTGGGGATGGGAGTAAAAGGGGTTGGATTTGCTATTATTATTTCAGAGACGATTCTGACAATTATGGCTGTGTATATGTTTAGGAAGGGGAAGTGGAAGGAGACGAAGGTGTAGGGGGGGAGTAAAAAGGAATTGGTTTTTTGTTTTTACCGATCTATTCCATAGATTTACATCAGAATGAAAACCGTTTTATACATAGCACTTTCCACATGGAACGGACAAGGCCTCTTCGAGTGCCAGATTCAATGAGGTAATGCAACAATGCGACAATGCAACAATGCATTAATGTGTCACTTTTACCTTTTACCTTTTTACTTTTTCCTTACCAATGCTTACTATCTTCGACATAAAGCGATTTGCGCTGCACGATGGACCCGGACTCCGGACAACCGTCTTTTTTAAGGGCTGTCCATTGCGTTGTCTTTGGTGCCATAATCCTGAGAGCTATGAGATGGAGCCTGAATCACATAATTTGGTTCGTCTGCTTGATGGAAAAGAGATTACAATGACCAGAAAATATGGTTCTCTTATAAAAGAAGAGGATCTGATGGTTGAAATTCTTCAGGATAAACTGTTTTTTGAGGAATCATCCGGTGGAGTTACATTTTCCGGGGGTGAGCCTTTGATGCAATACAAACAGTTGATTTCGATGCTTAAACTGTCTGGTAAGAACAATATCCACAGAGCTGTAGACACCTCAGGATATGCATCAGAGAAGCTTATCTCTGAAGTGGCCGGACATACCGATCTTTTCCTCTACGATCTTAAAACTATGGATCCGGAAATGCATAAAAGATCGACAGGTGTAGACAATAGTCAAATTCTGAAGAATGCTGACGTACTTCTGGATATGGGCAAAGAGGTAATCTTCAGAATCCCTATAATACCCGGGATCAACGACTCTGAAAAGGAGCTGGATGCTTATCTTCGTTTTTTTGAAAAGCGAATTGAAAAATTTAAAGAAGTACACATACTTCCGTATCACAAAATTGGCTCTGATAAGTACAGTCGACTTAATCTGGAATATCCCCTTGGCCCAATTGCTGAACCAAAGCAAGAACATATAGAGCTTATTAAACAAAAATTTTCCATCAGTGGCATTGAAGTGTCGATTGGTGGATAAACAATAGTATTATGCTGACAAACAGAATTCAACAATTACGGAATGCAAGTCTGAATGCTATCAATACACTATCTGCGGAGAGAGCTGTATTGATGACAGATTTCTATATGAGTAGTGATCTGGAGGGTAAATCCATTCCTGTTCAAAGAGCTTTGTCATTTGAATACCTGATGGAGAAAAAGCAGCTATGTGTCCTCGATGGGGAACTGATAGTGGGGGAGAGGGGGCCGGCTCCAAAAGCTACTCCGACATTTCCTGAGATAAGTCTGCATTCACTGGAGGACCTGGATATCCTGGATAGCAGAGAGAAGGTTTCGTTTAAGGTGGATGCTGCTGTCAGAGAGGTCTACGAACAAAAAATTATTCCCTTTTGGAAAGGACGGACCAACCGTGATCGTTTGATTGCGGGCATGGAGCCTGAGTGGATATCTGCTTATGAAGCAGGTGTCTTTACTGAATTTCAGGAGCAGCGTGCTCCGGGTCATACAGTATTGGGAAAAAAGATATACAGCACAGGGCTTCTTAAGTTTATCAAGGAAATTGACGACAGACTTGAGGGTTTGGAAGGAAAACAGGAAAGTGGTGATATCTCTGAAAGAGAGGAACTTACAGCTATGAAAATTGCGGCCAATGCAATTATAATGTACGCTCGTCGAAATGCTGAACTACTAAATGAAATGGCATTGAAGGATTCGGATCCTGAGAGAAAAATGGAGTTGAGATACATGGCTTCAATATGCTACAAAGTTCCGGCTCATGCACCTGAAACGCTCCATGAAGCATTACAGTATTATTGGTTTGTTCACCTTGGAGTTATTACTGAACTTAATCCCTGGGACTCGTTTAATCCTGGTCGTCTTGACCAGCACTTACTGTCTTTTTATAAAAATGATTTATCTGAAGGAAGACAGACAAAAGAGAGTGCGATTGAACTGATACAGGCTTTCTGGGTAAAGTTCAATAACCATCCATCACCACCAAAAATGGGAGTGACAGCAAAAGAGAGCAGTACCTATACCGACTTTTGTCTGATCAATTTGGGAGGGATGAAGGAAGATGGCTCAGACGCAGTAAATGAGATGAGTTTCATCCTTCTTGATGTGATTGAGGAGATGCGCTTATTGCAACCTTCATCGATGATACAGGTGAGTAAAAACAACCCGGATAGTTTTATTGAACGGGCAGTAAAAATTGTTAAGACGGGATATGGACAGCCTTCAATTTTTAACAGTGATGCCATCGTTGAGGAATTATTGAACCAGGGGAAGTCGATAATCGATGCGAGAAACGGGGGTGCTTCGGGATGTGTGGAAACCGGTGCTTTTGGCACGGAAGCATATATTTTAACCGGCTACTTTAACCTGGTGAAGGTATTGGAACTGTCGATGCACAATGGTGTGGACCCGGCCAATGGGAAGCAGATTGGACCACAGACCGGAAGTTTTATAGAATTCTCCGCTTTTGAGGATATAAAAAGAGCTTTCACAGTGCAGTTGAACTATCTCCTCGATCTGAAAATCAAGGGAAACAGGATTATTGAGCAGATCTATGCTGAGAATTTGCCGGTTCCTTTTCTTTCTTTGTTTGTTGAAGACTGTATTGCCAATGGAAAAGATTATAATGTGGGAGGGGCAAGGTATAATACGAGCTATATTCAGGGTGTAGGATTGGGATCAGTAAGCGATATGCTTGCATCCCTGAAGCACCATTTGTTTGATTCAAAAACCATGGGTGCCGAAACCATGATGAAAATTCTTGGTGATGATTTTATCGGTCATGAAGAAATACGTGCCGAACTGATCTACAATACTCCAAAATATGGAAACGATGATGATGTGGCTGATGAGCATGCTGTATGGGTTTTTAATCAGTTTTATGAAGCCGTAAATGGCAAGCCAAATTATCGCGGAGGAGCCTTCAGGATAAATATGCTGCCCACTACTTCGCATGTCTATTTTGGTAGTGTGGTTGGCGCAACTCCTGATGGTCGCCATGCTGGCTTACCACTTTCGGAGGGTATTTCACCATTTCAGGGGGCAGATAGAAAAGGTCCTACCGCGGTATTGAATTCCGCGGCAAAAATTGATCATCTAAAGACTGGCGGGACACTGTTGAACCAAAAATTCACTCCCGACTTTTTTAAGGATGGCAAGGGAATAAAAAAGATCACTCAATTAATTCGAACGTATTTCCGTATGATGGGACACCATATTCAGTTTAACGTGGTTTCGGCAGATACACTACGTGCTGCACAGGAAGCTCCGGAAAATTATCAGGATCTTATCGTTCGTGTAGCCGGATATAGTGATTATTTCAATGACCTGGGTGAGGAATTGCAGGATGAGATAATTCGAAGAACAGAGCAGGAGTAAGGAGGATGTTATATCTTTGCAATGAAACTATACATATACTTTTTACGTTAAGAAAGAAAGCATCCTTACTTATGAAACGAAATATCCTTCCTAAGCTGACTATTTTTGTAACAATCGCCATTCTGTTTTCAGCATGTAATAGCTGGCTTGAAAATGAATTCCATCCACTTCCACTATCCCTTTATCCAGCCTATGAGAAGGGTGATACTTTTTTCTATAAAAGTATTGTTACTGAGGATCTGGACACATTTGTTGTTTCGGATTATGTAATGGATACAGTTTTTAACGGTTTAATACTTTTTGAGCGTACTGTTGCCATTTTCGGACAGATAGTCTCTGATACTTTTGGCGAAGAATTCTTTTATATATCGAATGAACCGGACGCTGCCGTATTCGCGTGGGATTCTGCATACATGTATTTCAGTTACGGTGGTTCTCCAATAGATACTACTATACAGGGATATGACTATACAAATGTTTTAAGTGCTGGAGCAGTAAGATTGGATACTATATCAACAAAACTTCATAAGATTTATTTTGACTATGCGTATGGTCTCATAAAGTATGAGTTCAATAATTACGACTCATATGAGTTGTTTAGCAGACCAGAGTAGGCCCTTCTACTCCAGGTGAATTGCTTTTTCACCGGCTTCAATCTTCAGATCCAGAATATTTTCAAATGGAGGAAGCGGACAGGTTGCATATGGACTGAAAGCACAAGGAGGGTTATAGGCCCGGTTAAAGTCCAGTATTACTTTATCTTCAAAAACCTTATCAGTATACATAAACCTTCCGGCTCCGTAGGTCTCAATACCATTGCTGGCGTCACCAACTATCAAAAAATAACCTTTGCCCGCTGTAAATGGAAGTAGTGTATGTGTTTTTCCATTTATGCGGAACTTCAGTTCCCCCGGAACCTTATAAGGTTCGCTAAAATTATTGATAACTGTTGGCACTTCAATGATCCTTACCGAATCGTAAGGTACAAATGTGGCTTCGATAGCCCACTTGTCCGAGGGAGGGTAATAGGGGATATGATCAAGCTCATTAATTCGGGGATGTTTCAAATCCCGTAAGCGAATCCCATAGTTTTCACCACGTTTAATGATGAACCACCTGAAGCTACCATGCTCCAGAACTGTCTTGTTTTTCTGCTGGTCATGCGTTAACAGGATCTCATCAATTTGCTCCCCTTTTGTAGTAATTGATACTACTTCGTGAACTTTAATACTTAATGTGCTGTCTTCCAAAAATATCTCACCGCCGATTTCAGGAAAGTGCTTAGGGAAGATGATGTCATTGGATTCTCCAGATCCGAATGTGTTCACTCCCTCTTCCAGCCAGAAGAGTCCTGCCAGGTTAAGCCAGCCATTCTCAGACTTTAACCGTTCCAGTCTGGATATTTGCCAATCCTGGTATTCGGATTTGAAAACTTCCGGATTATCAATCAGGGAATTATTCCTGTTACAGGAAAGAATTATCAGTAAGGTCAAAAGAGTGAAATAGAGTAGATTTCTGCGCTTCATGTTTGTGGTTTATGAAACGTAAATTTAATACTTAGGAGGTAAAATCCTAGTTATTACAATTTATAGAATAGCTCTTTAGTTATTTATTTCTTTTCAGCTCTTTCAATTTTTCTTTTAGTACGATTATCCTGAATTCCCGTTCCTTAATAAAAATT
>JAUUZQ010000026.1 GCA_030589895.1 Bacteroidales bacterium | reverse complement strand
TATGTCAGGATAACTGATTTGAAAGATCATGGATATCAGAGAAAATATCTTGGGACCTTGTGGTACAATGATGATATTATATTCCTGTCTGAGTGGAAGAATAGTGTCAATTAATAATTTGTAGATTTCCCTTGTATCAGTGAGAGGATAACCTTTTAAAAATCTGATAGGCGTTTTATTTATCAGTCCGTGATTGTTAATAAATACATTCTCCACATACTTTTTTTCAATTGCAGGATCTGCGTGCAAAAGGTAGGTTTTTTCGGGATTAACCAAAGCATGGACTTTTTCACTGATATTACGTTCATTTCCCAATCCTATTATCAGGGCTGTTTTCTCCTTATCTTTAGGCTTACCAGTTAGTTCATCACTAAAAGAAAACTTTTTCAAAGTAATCTTTTTCCTGAGCTTCGCCGGATCATTATAGTAGGCTGGACAGTATACAATTCTAAGGTGAAAATGATCGAAATCCGGAAATCCATGCAGGTAATTTAACAATCCATGATACCAGTCACGTGTCATTACTGAAATATCGATAAGTAAATGCAACTCTCTGGAAGAATAGTCCTTAAATATACTATGGTAATCTGGCGAACTATGAGCAGGCTGAATAATCATTCTAAACCCATGCTCTTTAAAATACTTGTCATTCTCAGGTCTGGAAATATCTTTTAAGCGCTCAGCAAATCCGAATACAATTTTATCGCATGTAAGATGGCTAAATTTCTCAGGAACACATGTAGCTCTTGATTCATAGCCTGAAGCAGCAATAAAAATATCTGCTTGAAAATCTAAAAGATCTTCAGGAAGCGTATGAATTATATTCGTCAGATCCATGCTATCAGTTATTCTTTCAAAGATAGCCAGAAATAGAATCAATCCAAGACTTCCCGTATATTAAAGCTTTGGATTGTTGGCCGGTATTTCATTTATCGGCTCCGGAGAGTATTGGTCTACCATAAACAAATCTTGTTGTGGCCAGTCTTTTACTTTATTGACTGCTCCAAACATCATTCCTGATACATACCTGTGAATTCTCGATTGCTTGTAGGTGCTAGTATTAAGAAGGATTACCCAGTTCAGACCATCTTTTTGTCTTACCATCAGGGCTGTAGAACCATACAAATAGCCTGTTCTCCACCATGTTCCCCTGGTATCATTACCCCTCCATCCGTAGAGTCCTTTTCCAGCCATGTTGGGGTTTGTCATCATAACGAGTGTTTTTTTACTCAAAATATCAGGCTGTGTCGTAAATCCATCAATTGCTGTGAGGAATTTTATTAATTCAGGTGCAGAAGCAACCCACCCCCCGGCAGCACCCAGTAACTCAATATTGTTTCCGCCATAATATATTGGTACATACTCACCTGAACCATCTATCGAATATACCCGTTTGGTTTTCCCTGTTCCGTAATACTTAACTTCATTTGCATATTTCTCGTGCAAATAACTTTTCCCCAGGTGCATATCATGTATTCCTATAGGTTTCAGCACATTCATCATCACATAGTCTTCATAGGGAATACCTGTTTTCTCTTCTATTATCCTGCCAAGTATTGCATAGCCCAAATTTGAGTAGCTGTACCTTGTCCCCGGCTCGTAGTATAATTTACGTGAAATGGTATATTCAACCACCTGGTCAATTTTTGCAGGAGGATTAATATCCATTTTTCTGGCGATGTATAATGAATTGAACATTGGGTCTCCACTTCTTTTTGACCAGCCGCTTGTGTGGTTCAGCAAGTGTTGAACCTCAATATTCTCAAGTCTTTTGTCTTTGTAATCAGGAAATATGTCTGTATTGAGAATTCCCTCAGGTCCAAAAACTTTTTCGTCCAGGCTAATTGTCCCCTCTTCATAGAGTTTCATTATAGCTACCGCCGTAATTAATTTTGATACAGAAGCTATCCTGAATAGGTGTCCGGGTTTTACATCTTCTCCATTCTCCTTATTCGCATATCCAAATCCCTTTGCATAGATCAATTCCTCATTGTGCGTAACGGCAATACTTGCACCATTGATTTTCCATTTTTTAAGGAAATTATCTACCGTTTTATCAATAATATCTGTCTCAGGTCTATTCGAAAACTCATTTTCCAGTTTCAAAGAAAACGCTACCTCTTTATCTTCAATAAGGAATGGATACCCCTTATCTGAAAACGTAAGTGCAATTTCCCAAAAAAAACTAATGAGCAAGAAGCCAATTAATATAAGTACTCGTCTTAACATATTTCTATACAATCCAAAAAGGATTTTTTAATTAAGCTGACAAAAGTAGTTTATTTGCTGACAAAAGTATGTGATAAGGGAGTATGTGTCATTTTGTGTGAGCGACTGTTATCAACAAAGTATTGTTAATAGGTATAATGATTTATCTAACAGGCAGATATAGCCGGCATGGAAAAATAACGAATAGCATATAATAATTATATTACATACACTCTTCGCACAGAAAATCATGCATTTATGGATAAAAAAGTGACATCGGGAAGCAAAAAAGGAGATTTAATCAAAGAAATTTGAACTTCATAAAAACACAAATGGGAACCGGATCTGCACCCAATTCCCATTTCGATTGTTAACCACCGTAGTTGTTAAGTCTCGTCAAGCTACTGTTTATTATGCCGGAATGTCTTTGCCCGAAGGCCTTTCATTCCCTCACATCAATCTTAAAACCGATGCGATTAAGGTGCTACCCGAAGGCAGATACCATAACCATTTCCCCCTTTCCACACTTAATCCAGGTTTCCAGATATCCTACTGGTTTCAGTGTTGCTTCTCGAATAATCTGTTACAACTATTCTTAAAACGTGTTTAGACGGCCAGTTTTGCAGTTGCCTGCTATACCGGAAGAACAGTCTCAATATCTGATTTTACTGTTCCTATGCCTCTTTTCTGTTGTCAGAACCGAAGTCCTGCTTTCAGTCTTGAATGATGAATCACACAAAGAACGGAGTGGCTTTTTATCGCTCACTTGATGAATCAAATATATACTGAACAATGGATTTTGACAAATTTCAAGACACTTAGAAATTCACAATGAATTAACAGAAGTTATAAACATTTGTTAAGAAGTGTACACTGACAATATAATGAAAGAGTTAGCATCATTTTACATGCATATTATCATCTGATGAAAGCCAATTAATTTGTAAGAAACCTAAGGTAAGCAACTTTCCTGAGGAAAAAATATAGCAGGATGGAAAAGTAAATCTACCCGAAAAATGTATTATTCTATATTTATAGAACAAAGCGCTCTCTTGTTTGTTTAGGTATTATTGTCAGAATAATGAGTCATAATCAATACATACTGCCCTATTTTCCACTTGGTGTATTTCTTCTTCCGGGAGAGGATATTCCACTTAGAATATTTGAACCCAGGTATATTCAATTGATTGATGAATCCAGGGAACCGGGATATACATTTGCAATTCCTTTTGTTATTGATGATCAGATCCAGGATTTTGGATGTGAAGTGAAGCTTCAACAAGTTGTTGCTGAAAATCCCAGCGGACGTATGGTTGTTACGATTGAAGGTGTATCTCTTGTGAAAATACAGAGCTTTGATCAGAAATTGGAAGACAAATTGTATGCCGGTGGTGAAGTGATGATTCTCCCGGACCCCGGTATTATTAAAAACAGAGCTTTGATTGATCTTGTGATGGATTATACTGAGCATTTTGACAATACTTTTCTTGATTCAAGCGATGAAAAACAAGTATTAAATTTTTATGATCTGCTTGTTGCATTAAATCTTACATCTGAAGAAAAGTTTAAGTTTATTATGATGAATAATTCTCAGCAGAAAGAACAGTTCCTGATCAAACAGATAAACTATCTGAAATTGATTCGAAATCAGGAGCAGATGTTAGGCAACGAGTTTGGGCTGAATTAGTCTGTACTCTCTCTACTGGTTTTCCGAATAGATCCCCCAATATTATCAGAAGTGACAACTTAATTCTTTCTTTCTGTTTCTGATGACAGCTTGTTTTTTATCTCATGTACCTCTTTTTTTAATCCGGCTACTGTTCTGACCAATTCATTTTCGGGCAATACAGGTTCCGGAATATCCTGACTTATAAAATGGACAAACTTCCAGACCTCCTTGATATCTGCTGTGCGGACGTCAAATGGATCGTACATAGGATTCAGGGAATAGAGGGTTAATTTCGACTCATCCTTTATTATGTTCTCGGCAATTTTAAAAACAATGCCCTCATCCAATGTCAGTATAATATATGCCTCCCCTGTCTTTATGTGGTTCCAGTCAAGAAGAAATTCTCCGGTTACCCAGGCCTTGTTCGGTATAGGTAACATCGAATCCCCATTTAACTGGAATGTTCTGTACTTCCTCTCTTTGGAGAGAAATGGGAGCTGGAATACAGGCAATTCATTAATGTATTCCGGGTCGGCAAAACCATTGGTATACCCTGCTCTCGCCTTTTCATTCACAAGTTCAATGTTTTCATCGTTTTTTTCATTGACTGTTGAAGCAAGAATCCGGAGGTTCCCCCCCTGCAGATATACATCATCCCCATTTTCCAATTGATGTAATTGTGAGTCAGTTAGCTTCTCCAGATTTATCTTTATCAATGTATCTACAGCGATGTTGAAGTAACGGGAAAAGATCAAGAGTGTATCGATACCCGGCTCAGCCACTTTATTCTCATATCCGCTTAATGTTGAACGCTTTGAATTAAGTAAAAGAGCCAGTTCGTCCTGGGTCTTGTTGCGTCTTTTACGCAATAACTTAATGTTCGAATGAAAATACATAATCCAATTATTTTAAGTGAATATCCTTGGAGTTAATTATTTCAATGATTATATTGTAATCAAAGAAATGATTAAAAACTAATCAAATATAAAATAAAATAATCGGAATAACAAATTGTTTTCTGGGGATGCGACTGTGTGTGTTTTGAAAAGACGCAGCACGTGGCGCGTTTCCACAAAAAAAATATGAAAAGAAACGTACTACATATGGACCTGGATACATTTTTTGTTTCCGTGGAGCGCTTACAGAACAGTGCATTGGAGGGAAAACCTGTTATTATCGGGGGTACATCCGATCGCGGGGTGGTTTCCAGCTGCAGCTATGAGGCACGTCGTTTCGGTGTTCACTCTGCCATGCCTATGAAGTTTGCAAAGGCATTGTGTAGTGAGGCAATTGTTGTGCGTGGTGATATGGATGTATATACCCGCTATTCGAAAATGGTTAGCGATATTATTGCTGAAAAGGCACCTGTATATGAGAAAGCGTCCATTGATGAGCACTATCTTGATATTTCAGGAATGGATCGGTTTTTTGGATGTTTGCAATGGACCAAAGAGCTTCGGCAAGAGATTATCAGGGAGACAGGATTGCCTATCTCATGTGGATTATCAGTTAATAAAACAGTTTCCAAAATTGCTACAGGAGAGGCAAAACCAAATGGAGAGATAGAGGTGCCTCTCCCCATTGTTAAGGACTTCCTCTCCCCTCTTTCCATTCGTAAAATCCCTATGATCGGTAATAAAACCTACCATCTTTTGCGCTCTATGGGTGTTTCCAATATTGGGACCCTAAGCTTGATTCCAATAGAAATGATGGAGAGTTTAATGGGGAAAAATGGTATCGTGATATGGAAGAAGGCAAATGGTATTGATCCCACACCGGTGATGCAATACTCTGAACGGAAGTCGATTGGCTCTGAGAGGACCTTCGAGCGGGATACGATGGATATAATGGGGATAAATGACCTTTTGGTTTCTATGGTGGAAAAACTTGCTTTCCAATTGCGGAAAGAGGAAAAACTCAGCTCTGTGATAACTGTAAAGATCAGGTATTCCAATTTCGACACCCACACTTTGCAGAAGAGGATAGCTTATACTTCTTTCGATCATGTGCTGATCCCACTGGCCAAAGAGCTTTTTGAACGCCTCTACACTCGTCGCATGCTCTTGCGCCTGGTGGGAGTCAAACTTTCCGGACTGGTGAGGGGTGTGCAGCAATTGAACCTCTTCGAAGACACTTCAGAGATGATTAAATTATACATGGCCATGGATTCTCTTCGGAAACGTTTCGGCTCGGGTTCTGTGCGCAGGGCCAGCGGTATAAAGATGAAGGAATTTGAAGAGAAGAAAAAATGTATTTAAACTGCCACTCATATTATAGTCTACGTTACGGCACCATGGCCATTGAAACATTGGTCGGGGAAGCTGTAAAACTGGGAATCGATTCTCTGGCACTTACCGATATCAATAACTCTACCGGGATGGTGGATTTTGTCAGGATATGCAATGAAAGTAGTATTCACCCTATAGGAGGTGTTGAATTCCGAAACGGAGATAAGTACCTCTATACCGGGATCGCCAGGAATAACGACGGATTCCGGGAGCTCAATGAGTTCCTCTCTTATCACAATGAAACAGCTCTCCCCTTCCCTGCTACAGCGCCTGCCACGCGCCAGGTCTGGTATATCTATCATCTCAACAATTATCCAAAACGAAAGCTAAGGGATTATGAGTTAATTGGGGTGAAACCGGGCGAGCTTAACCGCATTGGAAATTTTCCTCACCAGGATCGATTTGTAATTTTCCATTCAGTTAGTATGCTGAATAAGAGCGACTTTGCACTGCACAGGCATCTGCGGGCCATAGATCATAATATTGTACTGGGGAAACTGCAATCTTCAATGCTGACAGAAGAGCATGATATATTGCTCTCACCTGATTTGCTCCTGTGTGCCTATTCAGACTTTCCAAACATTGTGAGAAATACAGAACAACTTATTTCAGATTGTCAGATATCTTTCGATTACCAGAGCATAAAGAATAAACGGACCTATACAGGTGCAAGGGCTGACGACCGTATTTTTCTTAAAAAACTAGCCCTGGAAGGAATGCTATATCGTTATGGGAAGCAGAACCGGGAGGCACAAAGAAGGATAGAACACGAGCTTACTGTGATTGATCAATTGGGTTTCTCCTCCTATTTTTTAATAACCTGGGATGTGATACGTTACTCAATGTCACGCAGTTTTTACCATGTAGGCCGTGGCAGTGGTGCAAACTCTATTGTCGCCTACTGTTTGCGTATTACTGATGTGGATCCCATAGACCTGGATCTCTATTTCGAAAGGTTTATCAATCCAAAACGCACTTCTCCTCCCGATTTCGATATCGATTTTTCGTGGAAAGAGCGCGATGATGTGCTGGATTATATTTTTAAGAGATATGGAAGGAGACACACGGCGCTGATCGGAACCATGTCAACCTTTCGTGACCGATCGATCTTTCGTGAACTGGGGAAGGTATACGGACTGCCCAAAGAGGAGATCGATGCGCTGGTAGCAAACTCCGGTGATCAGATGAATGAGAATCATATTACCTCACGTATTTACCAGATTGGGAACCAGATTGTTGACTTTCCAAACCTACGCAGTATTCATGCGGGTGGCGTTATTATCTCCGAAGATCCTATCACCTGCTATACGGCCCTTGATCTTCCTCCCAAAGGCTTGCCCACTACGCAATGGGATATGTACGTGGCCGAAAGTATCGGATACGAGAAACTGGATATACTTAGTCAGCGTGGTATTGGTCATATCAAGGAGACTGTTGAGATTGTATTTGCAAACCGCGGATTGGATATTGATGTGCACAGGGTGGAGCAGTTCAAGAAGGATGAACGGATACTGAATCAACTTCGTATTGGTGAGACAAATGGATGTTTCTACATTGAGAGTCCCGCCATGCGGGGTTTGCTTAAGAAACTGAGTTGTAACTCTTATAAGAGTCTTGTGGCTGCCAGCTCCATTATTCGTCCGGGCGTTGCAAAATCAGGTATGATGCGCGAGTATATCAACCGCTTTCATCATCCGGATAGTTTTGAATACCTCCATCCTATCATGGAAGAACTCCTCGGTGAAACTTTTGGTGTGATGGTTTACCAGGAGGACGTAATCAAGATATGTCACCATTTTGCAGGACTCGACCTCTCTGATGCTGATGTTCTCCGCAGAGCCATGAGTGGAAAGTACCGTTCACGAAAAGAGTTTGACAGGATAGCAGCGAAGTTTTTCTCGAACTGTAGAGAGAAAGCTCATCCCGATTCACTCACCAATGAGGTGTGGCGTCAGATCAGCTCGTTTGCAGGTTACGCCTTCTCCAAAGCCCATTCCGCTTCATTTGCTGTGGAGAGTTTTCAATCGCTTTTCCTGAAAACCTATTATCCACAGGAGTTTATGGTAGCTGTGATTAATAATTTCGGGGGATTCTACCGCACCTGGGTTTACGTGAATGAAGCAAAGAGACAAGGGGCTGCCATTTACCTCCCCTGTGTAAATCAAAGTGATTACAAGACAAATATTTATGGAACAGATCTTTTTTTAGGACTAATCCATATTCAGAATCTTGAATCCGGCATTGCTAAACAGATTGTGACTGAGAGGACGGAAAATGGTGCCTACAGTGACTTGGCCAACTTTGTGGCCAGGGTACCCGTGGGACATGAGCAGCTGCTTACGCTTATCCGGGTAAACGCATTTCGCTTTACAGAGAAAACGAAGAAGGAGTTATTGTGGGACGCCCACTGGAAACTCGGACAGGTTAAAAAAAGGGAGATTAGCAGATCAGTCTTTCCGGAAGAGAAAAAAGAGTTTGTTCTGCCTGCACTTGAGCAATTTCCTATTGAAGATGCTTACGATGAGATTGAGTTGCTTGGATTTCCGGTCTCTATGAGCTCATTCGATATGCTGGAGACTGATTTCCGGGGTGAGATAGGTGCTAGTGAGATGCTACAGTATACAGGGAAGAGAAAACGCATGTTGGGTAAACTCGTTACGGTGAAGAATGTCAGAACTGTAAAAAAAGAGTGGATGCATTTCGGGACTTTTATAGATAACGAGGGAGAGTTTTTTGATGTGGTAAATTTCCCCAATTCTCTAAAAAAATATAAGTATCAGGGATCAGGTGTCTATCTTCTGCTGGGAGAAATTACGGAGGAGATGGGCTTTCCGGGTATGACGGTAGAAAAAATGGTGAAGATGCCCACAAAACCAGATCCGCGGTATTGATATTTATTGTTACTTATCCTGCAGATTCGATTCTTCTGACACTTGATATTCCCTTGATCTTTTTCAGCTTTCGGTTCAAGGCCTCCAGATGTTGCGTGTCTTTTACAAATAGAGTGATGGTACCTTCAAACATTCCATCTTTGGATTCGATGGAGAGAGACCTCATATTGACCTGAAGGTCTTTTGAAATAACATCTGAGATATTGCTGACAATACCTATGTCATCAAGACCTGTGATAAGAATAGTTACTGCAAATCGTGTGTCATCATCAGCCTTTGTCCACTGTGCTTTAACAACCCTATACCCATATTTAGAGAGCAGTTGATGTGCATTCGGACAATTCATTCGGTGGATGGAGATTCCGGCTTCTCTTGTGACAAAACCGAAAATTGAATCGCCAAGGATGGGGGTGCAGCATTTTGATAATTTGTAGTCTATATTAGATATCTGCTCATCAATAACCAGAAAGTCATCCGTTTGCTGAATGGTATTCCTTACAAGTTTATTGACTGATTCATCTTCAATAGGGACTACTTTTTTCTCCTTAATCTCATCAGATTTAGGAGCAAAAAGTTCTTTAATATCCAATAAATCAATCTTTTCAGTAGCAATATCGTAATGCAGGTCTATGGAGTCATTATAAGAAAAGTGTTGGATCACCTTTCTGATATTACTGTCATCATAATCAATCTTCCAGTTCTTGAATCTCCGCTTCAAAATTTCCTTCCCATTCTCAGATTCCTTTAGTTTCGTCTCTTTCAGCGCCAGTTTAATCTTTCCTTTTGCCTTAGATGTGTAGACAAAATTAAGCCAGTCAACTTTTGCCTTCTGGTTTTTTGCCTGAATGATTTCTACTTTATCCCCATTTTGAAGATGATGTCTGATAGGAACAATCTTACCATTAATTTTAGCCCCTATACAGGATGACCCAACTTCAGTATGGATGTCATAGGCAAAATCCAGAACAGTTGCATTTTCAGGAAATTTCTTCAGATCACCGTTTGGCGTAAAAACAAATATCTCCTTCGAAAACTGACTAAGTTTTAATTCATCAATCAAATTTGCAGAGTCCTCATCTTCACTCTGGCTCATTGCTTCCCGAACCCTCCCCAACCATTCATCCACTCCTGCCTGTCCTTTTATTCCTTTGTATTTCCAATGTGCTGCCAGTCCCTTTTCGGCAATCTCATTCATCCTCTCCGATCGTATCTGAATCTCTACCCAATCTCCTCCGGGAACCACCACAGTGGTGTGCAGAGACTCATAGCCATTAGATTTGGGCATTGAAATCCAATCTCGCAATCGATCCGGATTAGGTTGGTATTTGTCTGTAACAACTGAATACGCTCTCCAGCAATCTGATTTCTCCCTTTTTGTAGTGCTTAAAAGTATTATCCTGATTGCAAACTTGTCGTACACCTCTTCAAAATCTACATTCTGTTTTTTCATTTTTCTCCAGATGGAAGAGATAGATTTTGGGCGTCCCAGAATTTTATACTTTAAGTTCTCATTCTCCAGTCCTTCACTGAGGGGTTGAATAAAGTCTTGTATAAATTTTTCTCTCCTGGTTTTTGTAGCTTTTAATTTCTGGCTGATCTCAACATAAATATCTTTTTCAAGAATCCGCATGGCTATATCGTCCATCTCCGACATCATATTATAGAGACCGAGTCTGTGTGCCAGTGGAGAATATATTGACTTAGCTTCACTTGCTGCTGCAATACCCTGTTTGTTATCCTTACTCTTGAGCAGACGAAGATAATATAGTCTTTCAGCAATTTTGATGAGTATAACACGAAAATCTGTGGATAGAGACAGGATCAGGTTTCTCATATTCTCTGAGTGCTTCTCTGTCGTATCAGTGTTCAGATCACTAATCTTTTTTAACTCTTGAAGAATTACCCAAACCCTCTTTCCCAAAGATTTTTCAGTGGCAGCCATAATATCGGATGAGAACATAGCTATAGGCAGTACAAGGGCTGCTGATGATCCCAAAGGATCCAGTCCCAACTCCACAGTTACCATTTTTGCAAGTTCCGTGGAAAAGTTAATTAGTGCTTCTGCATTTGGAAATTCTCTGATCCTGGCTTGTTCTGCTAAAAAATCAAATGATTTTCTAATCATTTTGATTCCTTTTGCATCATATTCTTCATTGCAAACCTTAAGCAGATTGCGATAATTCTTCTGAAGAAGTATCTCTATGTTATCTTCAATCTTCATATTGATCGACTACTTTTCAGTACACAACAAAGATAATTAAATAGAAAATCTAATGCTAAAGAAAATCTGTACAGGGAAGTTTAACGATAAAACTTGTTCCGGATTGTTGCTCACTTGTAATTTCCAGTGTTCCCTGGTGATACTCTAAAAACTCCTTTACGAGAGTCAATCCAATACCAGACCCCTTCTCATTATCAGTCCCGAAACGTATTGATACTGGTCCACCTTTATATATATTATGAATATCTTGCTTTGATATTCCAATCCCGTGATCTTTGATCTCAAAGTGATGTAGTTTGTCTTTAAAACTATATGTAATATTAATCTCACCTCCATGCATGGAATACTTGCCAGCATTACTCAGAAGGATGCGAAACAGTTCATTAATCATATATTTATCGATGAAGCATGGAATAGACTTATCCAATTCATTCTTGATCAAAAGTTGCTTGTCCGTCACCATTTGTCCAAGATTCTTAATAACATCCCTAATTACATCTCTAATATCCTCCTGTGTAGGCGTATATTTTATTAAGCCCTCTTGCATCTTCGACCAGGACAATAGGTTCTCAAGCAATTCCAGTGAAACTGAAGCCGTGTTTTCAAGTTTTGAAAGGAGCCTTTTTCTTTCTTCATTGTCTATCAGGTCTCCTTCATTTATCAAAGAGATTGTAGTAAGCTGATTTCCAATTGTACCCCTCAAATCATGTGCAATGATTGAGAGTATGGTGTTTTTTGTTTTAATCAGTCTATCGAGTTTGAGATTTTGCTTTGTGATAATCTGATTCTTCTTATATAAGGACTTATTTAATCGTTTTTGTCTGCTTTGAAAATAAATCACCAGGAGTAAAATAGCAGCCAAAAGAATTGAGATGATAAGGAAGGCGTAGAACATCATGTCCTGTCTTCTCATCTTCTCTGCATCAAGGCTGGATTGCAATCTCAACAGTTCATTTTCCTCTTCGAGAAATTTAGTCTGGTATTTTATTTCAATCTCATTAACAGCCCTGGCTTTTCTTTCATTCATAAGGCTATCACTGAAACTCTTGTATGCAACAGACATTTTATATGCCTCTGGATAGTTACCCAAAGCAGCGAAAATTTCCTTTTTAAGGTAATAAGATGATACGATATGTTCAATCACATCGATAGATTCTCCATAAGTGAGTGCCGAATCAGCAAAGGACAGTGCCATTTTTAGTTCTCCAAGCTTTAAGTAGGCTCTGCTCACCCCAACATAGCACCGGGCAAGTCCTTCTATATCATTAAATTCCTTTTTATATTTAATAGCCTCCTTATCCAGCTCAATTGCATTATTGTAATCGCCAAGATGGAATTGAATCTCTGCAAGGAAATTATAGCCATTGGATATAGATCTTCTATCTCCCAGTTCCTTTTTTATACTTAATCCTTTGTATATATACTCGCGGGCCAGATCATACTTTTCCATCTCAGTATAATTTGTCCCAATATTGGTCAGACACTTTGAGATATTTATTTTATCATCTAATTTTTTTAGAATTTTGAGAGACCTGGAATAGAATTCCAATGCTTTATCATAGTCGCTCATTTTATTGTAGATCACTCCCATATTAAGCAATATCATGGCTATACTTTTCTTAACTCCAAGCTCTTGAGATATCTCCAGACCATTGCTATAGTAATTGAGAGCCAGATCGTAATCACTTAGAATTACATATACGTTTCCAATATTTATGTATGTATCAATAAGTGATAATTTATCATCAGACGCTTCATATATATCTTTTGTTTTCCTGTAAGTATCCAGAGCTTTGCTATACTCCCCATGGTTTTTATAGATAATTCCCATATTATTCAGGCATCTGCAAATGCCATAAGGAAGCTGATTTTTCTCATATATATCCAGCGCAAAACGATAATTTTTAAATGCCTTTTCATATTCTGCAAGAAAGAGATAAGCATTACCCTGGTCAACAATTGCGCCGGCCTGCCCTACCTCATCCTGTGCCAGAAGGTAATGAGAAATGGCATGATCAAATAGGCTGATGGCGTTATGGTAGAGTCCATAATAGAGTCTTATTTCTCCAAAAGCCTCATAGTACTTCCCTAATCCAAGTGAGTATGAGGAACTTGAAGCCAGTTTGAAGGACCTGTCAAGATATTCCTTTGCCAGTGTAGTATCCTTCAATTTATATTGAAGTGCTAATTCTGAAAGCAGTCTGGATTTGGAAGAATCAGAACTTGCAGCTCTGATTGATTTTTGCAAACTATCCGCAATAATTGAATTCTGCGAATGAAGATTCAATACCGCAAAAAAAAGCAGAAATAGAGTTAGGCGCTTAATCATGTTAAAAAATATCCTGGCTTTAGAAGAGTAAAAATAGAAAAAGAAAATGATTTATGTTTTAAATACGCCTTGATTATTCATTGCTACGTATTTTTGAGAAATAAAAATTTTAAAAATTTAGTCCGGTTTGATTTTTGCCATTTTCTTTTTTTACTTTGAAATAAATTGTATCACATGTTTAAAGGAAAGAAAGTACCTCACACTTACGTAATAGTTTTCGGGTTTATCATTGTTGCTGCGATAATGACATGGATTGTTCCGGGAGGAGAATATGACAGGGAGATGGTAGAAGTGAATGGACAGTTAAGAGAAGTTATTATTCAGGATTCTTTTCACCAAACAGAAAATAACCCTCAGACATGGCAAATATTCTCTGCGCTTTTCGATGGATTTGTTGATAAGGCAGATATTATAGTCTTCATAATAATTATTGGTGGTGCTTTCTGGGTAATGAATGAGAGCAAGGCCATTGATGTCGGAATCCAAACATTTCTAAAATGGGTTAGAAAACTCGAGAAGCACAGATTTTTCAGGGCAATCGGGGTTGATAACATGGTTATTACTATGTTGATGCTGGTATTTAGTGTGTTTGGTGCCACCTTTGGTATGAGTGAAGAAACCATTGCATTTACGATTATTTTTATTCCGCTGGCAATTTCAATGGGCTATGATTCAATTATTGGTGTAAGCATGTGTTTTGTTGGAGCGGGATTAGGTTTTGCAGGAGCATTGCTAAATCCTTTTACTATCGGAATAGCACAAGGATTATCAGGTATTCCTCTCTTCTCCGGTATTGAATACAGAATGTTTTCCTGGCTCATAATAAATTTCGTTGGAATAGCCTGGGTCCTCAGGTATGCCTCCAAAATTCGGAAGGACCCCAAGAGATCACCTGTATATGAAGAGGATGAGCATTGGAGAAAAAATATTCAGAATAATCAGGATGAAACGAACTTCCACACTCCAATTTCAGCCTGGCTTACTTATTTTCTGCTTTTGGCAGCAATGATAGTCTTTTCTATCCGTGAACCTATCCTTACCTTACATATTGGCAATGGAGAGTTAACTGGGTATTTCCTTCCTATATTAACAACGATTTTTCTTATATCAGGTTTTTTTAGTCTACGGAAGTCATTGCACTTCTTCATCTTAAATCTTCTCCTCTTCACAATGGTTTATCTCATTGTAGGTGTGATGGGCTTTAACTGGTATGTAAAAGAGATTGCAACTCTATTCTTTATATTAGGTCTCGCTTCAGGCATTGCCATGAATGTTCATGCCAATGAAATAGTCAGGCTATTTATCGAAGGAATGAAGGATATTCTCTCTGCTGCAATGGTAGTTGGATTAGCCGGTGGCATACTGATTATACTTGAAGATGGACATATTATTGATTCATTGCTCTATTACATGGCTGATTCAATGACTGAATTTGGAAAAGTAGCTTCAGTAAGCATGATGTATGTCATGCAAACAATGATAAATATCGTCATTCCCAGTGGTTCAGCGAAGGCAGCACTCACCATGCCGATCATGTCACAGTTTTCTGATCTGATTGGTGTTTCAAGACAAGCTACTGTTATGGCATTTCAATTTGGAGATGGCTTTACAAACATGATCACACCTACCAGCGGTGTTCTTATTGGGGTATTAGGCATTGCCAGAATTCCATATGAGAAATGGGTAAAATGGATTGCACCTTTTATGGTGATTTTAATAATTATTGGATGGCTTTTACTGTTGCCAACTGTTTTGATGGAACTAAGCGGATTTTAGGCTGCTTAACTCAAAATTCACCTACCTGAAGGTAAAGCCCAGACCTCCTGTATGTGTAGTATGTTGTGTTCTTGTGAAGTCGTAATGAATGGTGAAAACTCCCAGCTTAAATCTAATTCCGGCATTGAGTCTCAGTCCTCTGTAACCATCAATGATCATTTCCTCAATAGGATCCTCTGCTACAGTATATGTTGTGCTCCCAAAATCCGGACTTGTCGGATCTGAAATTACATCATTTACAGGATAGTGACCAATCATTGCAATTTCAGCAATAGAACTGGCATAGCCTATTCCTTCATATATGGTAACAATTGGAATGGTCTGAGAGGCAATAAGATTTACTGTCCAGCCATGAACGTCCATTACCAGAAACTGGTCATCCCAATTTGCAATTGGATTCGGATCAATTTCTGCAACGGGAGGGAGAATCTGATGTATTGAAGATGTTACTTTCGTATATCCTCCCTGCACGGCAATATCAATAAATCCTAATTTCTTAATTATAGGTACCCATTGAGATATGGAGTGCTTCCCTCCTATTCCCCATAGTCCAGTTTCACTACCAAATCCTAAATCAACTGAAGGTACGAACCTTGCGCTAATTTCAGTTCCAAAAGGCAATCCAACAGAAATTTGTGCCATTGGAAGAGGTACAAAATCACGTCCTTCACCATCGGGGTGAATATAGCGTACGCGCTCATGGGTTTCCAATTCTCCAATTCCATTCACAATTTGATCGTTAAAAACCAGCTCAGGCCTGTCAGTCAGTGTTCCAAGCGCTGTTGGAGCTATGGAAGCACCATTTATTGAACCACTTATTCCTGTAACCATACTCAAATCATATTGCAAAGCCTCCGGTGGTGCAAATGCAATTCCAAACGTTGCTGTTACATCAATTCCCCCCAACTTATGTGTCCTGGCTGTATTATACCAACTTCCATTTAGATTTGATCCGAGAATATCTGTATAAGGATTAAGATATTCCTGAAGAAAGATTCTGGCGTCGCTATTTGGACCATACATAAAATAGAGCGAATTCATCTGGGCTTTTGAAGTAGATAAGAAGGATGAGATCATTAGCACAAAGACTAAAGTCCCGATATATTTCGTTGTTTTCATAAAATCATTCATTAATTGTTGTTGTAAAATTAGGAAAAATCCAGTATACCCATCTAACTGATTATTAACAAGAAGTAAAAAAATGTTTTTAGACTTGAAATTTCCTCTAAATTTGTTCTAATGGAACAGAAAGTTCAACTACCGAATCGACCGCTTGCAGATCGCATGAGACCGAATAATTTTAACGATTATACAGGTCAGTCACATCTTGTAGGTAAAGGTGCTGTAATCAGGGCAATGGTTGAATCAGGATCTCTTAGCTCTTTTATTCTTTGGGGGCCTCCGGGTGTTGGAAAAACCACTCTGGCAAAAATCATTTCACAGCAATTAGACAGGCCATTTTACAGTCTTTCAGCTGTAAATTCAGGAGTTAAGGATGTTAGAGAGACCATTGATAAAGCGAAGAAGCAACAATTCTTCGATAAACCAAATCCGGTACTGTTTATAGATGAAATACACAGATTCAGTAAATCTCAACAGGATAGTTTATTGGCTGCTGTGGAAGATGGAACAGTTACACTTATAGGGGCCACAACAGAAAATCCTTCATTTGAAGTGATCTCACCACTTTTATCACGATGCCAGGTATATATTCTTAATTCACTAGGTAAAGAGGAACTTATCTCTTTGGTCGATTATGCGCTCAAGACAGATTCCTACCTTAAAAAAATAAAGGTGAAAGTGAAGGAGTATGAAGTTATGTTACAATATTCAGGAGGTGATGCAAGGAAATTATATAATACACTTGAATTGGTGGTTCGTTCTGAGGCTCCCTCTAAATCCGGCATAATAAATATTACAAATGAGATAGTAAAAGAGAGGCTTCAGGAGAACATTGCTATTTACGACAAGAATGGAGAACTTCATTATGATATTATCTCTGCATTTATCAAATCGATTCGGGGAGGTGATCCTGATGCTGCAGTTTACTGGCTTGCAAGAATGCTGGATGGTGGTGAAGATATCAAGTTCATTGCACGTCGACTGGTGATTCTTGCAGCTGAAGATATTGGACTGGCGAATCCAAATGCACTTTTAATGGCTAACTCCTGTTTTCAATCGATACATGTTATTGGCATGCCTGAAGGGAGAATTATATTATCAGAGACAGCAATTTATCTTGCTACTTCTCCAAAAAGCAATTCAGCCTACAGAGCAATAGACATGGCGTTGGCAGAGGTAAAAAAATCAGGAAATCTACCTGTCCCTCTTCACCTTAGAAATGCACCAACAAAATTAATGAAGGAGATAGGTTACGGAAAAGATTACAAATATGCCCACAGCTATGATGGAAACTTTATTGCAGATCAGTTCCTGCCTGATGAGATAAAGGAAGAACAGTTTTATGCACCCGGGAAAAATTCAAGGGAAAAAGATATACAGAAGAATCTGGAGCAATCGTGGAAAGAAAAAAAGAAATATGACAAATAAAATTAGCGAGTATGACCTGGGGAATTATTTTCCAGGCATCAGCAAAAGCAGCTATAATAATTTTTTCCTGTTTGCAGGACCATGTGTCGTTGAAGACAGGGATTTGGTGTTGAATACTGCTGAGCGGATAAATGATATTGCGAAGAAGCTGGATATTCCATTTGTATTCAAAGCCTCATATAGAAAAGCAAATCGTTCGCGTATCGATTCCTTTACGGGCATTGGTGATAAGGAGGCATTAGATCTTCTGGCTGAGGTAAAAGGTAGTTTCAATATTCCTGTTATCACAGATATACATACTGCAGATGAAGCAGAGATGGCTGCAGCCTATGTTGATGTGCTTCAGATTCCGGCTTTTCTTTGCCGGCAAACAGACATACTGGTGGCTGCAGCAAAAACAGGAAAGACCATCTCGATTAAAAAGGGGCAGTTTTTATCGCCTGAATCTATGCAGTTTGCAGTAGATAAGGTTAGAGAATCGGGGAATGATAAAGTGTTGATTACTGAGCGAGGCTCCATGTTTGGGTATCATGACCTGGTGATTGATTATCGGGGAATACCTGTAATGCAAAATTTTGATGTCCCGGTTGTACTTGACATTACACATTCTCTGCAGGAGCCCAATCAGCAGTCAGGAGTTACAGGCGGGAGACCAGAAATGATAGAGACTGTAGCAAGAGCAGGTGTTGCAGCCGGAGTCGATGGGGTATTTATTGAAACACATCCTTCCCCTGAAACAGCCAAATCTGATGGTGCAAACATGCTTCCACTCGATCAGCTTGAAGCGCTCCTGACAAAATTGGTTGAGATTAGAAAAACTATTCTCTCATTTTAAGCGTTTATATTAGAAATAAAATACATGAAGCGAGTAACATTTATAATTGCGTTCGCATTAATTGGAAGCTTAGCCACAGCACAAAACCTTGAGGATATTCTGAAAAAGAATAGAGTGGCGATTGGAGTAGATGCAAGGAAGAAAATGAATAATTTACAATCGGGTGGCTATTTTGTAATGACAGGAACTGAAGTAAAAGTTCCCTTTAAATTGTTTCAATCGAAGCCAGACCGTATCAGGATAGAGACAACTGTATTTGGCTTTAAAGCGATACAGACCTACGATGGTGTTGATGCGTGGATGTTGAATCCCTTACAGGGGATGGAGGCCAGGCGTGCTGATGCTGAGGATATGGAGTTTATCTCATCAACTACTTCCATCGATGGACCCTTCGAAAATCTTATAGGAAACAGACATCCTGAGTTTATTGGAGAAAAAGAGTATAAAGACTATTCCTGCTATGTAGTGCGCGTTACCAAGTCTGCGACAGAACATTTTGATTATTATATAGATACAGAAACATATCTTATCAATTTCATCCGATATGAGTATGAGAAAAATGGAGGTTGGTATAGCATGGAGTATAAAGTTGAGAAGTATCTTGATTTTGAAGGCGCTAAATTTCCTGAGGAAGTGGTGGTTTCAATAAATGGTGTGGAGATGACATCACTCTATCTGACAAAAATAAAAAGTGTTCCTGAGATGGCTGATAAGCTATTTAAGAAGCCGTCATTTTAATAAAAAAACGGGGAGCGAATCCCCGTTTTATTTTGAAAGCAATCCTGTAAGCCAGGTTCTGTATCCCAATGCAAGACCGGGATCTCTATCATTTATCTAAGCGGCCTACCCCCCGACACGAGCGGGTCGCTCTTAATTGTCGGTATACATGGCCTTTCACCCCGTAAGACAGGCAGCTACAAGGGTTGCCCCTTATACTGGTAGGCTTTTACCCCACCTTCTCACCCGTTCCCTTCGACTAGCTCAGGGTGGTTATTTTCTTCCCTGTTTCTATACCCTCACGGATATCTGTCTTTCAGCAGTACGGTACCCTGCGTTGCCCGGACTTTCCTTCCCGAAGTTCATCGGAACGATAGAGCGGACTGCTTTGTGGCACAAAGGTACGAAGAAATTATATTACTAAATCAATACCATCGTAGCCCCGTAGCCATACTCTTTAAATGAAGCATCCTGATACTTAACTTTTTTATAGTCTGCGTCAAGGATTTTTCTCAATTCAAATTTCAGTTTTCCGTTTCCCACGCCATGTATAAAGACTACCCGATCTGTCCTGTGAAGAATTGCCGTTGCCATTGCTGTTCTAAACCGTGATATTTGAATATCAAGGATCTGTCCATTGTCCATATTACCATGATTATCAACCAGGGTTTCGATATGCAGATCAACCTCTTCAGGATCTTCTGGCAATGCCTCCTTCGATCTACGAGACTTCAGAGCAGAATGTTCAGATTTTTTCAGATCACCTTTTGTATACATCGCTTTCCTCAGTTCCTCGACATCTATTTCCATTTTTGACTCTTTGCTTTGTTTCCAATCAAACAAGGTGAAAACAATTGCCTTTTCATGGAAATAGTCATTTTCAACTCTTTTGGATGCATCGTACATCTCTGAGGCCTGAAATTTGATCAGCATATCAACAGGAGCCATGTGATTGAAAAGGCTTTGATTGTAAAAAATTATCTGTATTCTGAAGTTTTCTTCATCCTTTAGCTGTCCGGGATGATAATTTCTGAGTAATACTTTTATTCCCGCTTCAAGCTCCCCCTGATGATACAAGATCTGTTCGCCCTCCTTCTCATTTGAAATGACATATTTTAAATTATATGAAGAACTGTTGATCAGGTAACTTTCGAAAGCAGAGCTATTCTCCTCAGGTACAAAGGCCAGTACAATCTCTTCATCATCCAATTGTATGATTTCTTCAGTAATGATATTTTCAACGACAGGTTTTGGAGAAATATCCGGGGTAATATGATCTGTTTCCTCAGTGATGTATCTCGAATCCAATATCAGATCGTTAATCAGAACAGGAACTTCAAAATCATCCTCATTAAGCACCATTGCAGTATTTTTATCAATAATACTTACGACCTCTCCTAATCCAATGTCATTAAGGAATTTAACACGGTCTCCTACTTTTAGTTTCATCTTTCTAATTTTATACAAATTTAATTAATTTTGCCTTCTGTATTGATAATAAATGACAAAACCAGTATCTATTTCAATTGAGGACTACGATTACAATCTTTCAGAGGAGAGAATTGCAAAGTATCCCCTTAAAAAACGTGATCACTCTAAGCTTCTGATCTATCAGGATAATAAGATTGAACACAGAAAGTTTTTTGAATTAGCAGGTATCTTAGAAGCCGGTGATGAGCTTTTCTTTAATACTACCCGTGTTATTCAAGCAAGATTGCAATTTACAAAACCAACTGGTGCTAAGATTGAAATATTTTGTCTGGAGCCGATTGAACCGGCAGAATACCAACAATCTTTCTCTTCCACGAAACCTATTGTCTGGAAATGCCTGCTTGGAAATGCAAAGAAGTGGAAGGAAGGGATTCTATCAGCAAATATTGAAGTTAATGGTGAGATTATTCAATTCAATGCTGAGAAAGGTGCTGAGATTGATGGGAAATATCTTATTAATTTTAGTTGGGATAGAAAGCACTACACCTTTGCTGATCTTTTGGAAAATGCCGGCACTACTCCTATCCCACCCTACTTAAAAAGGGATGCAGAACGTTCTGATGCTAAAACTTACCAGACGGTGTATGCCAGGTTTAACGGATCTGTAGCAGCACCAACTGCGGGATTGCATTTTACGGATGAAGTACTTGAGAAATTAAGTGTCAAAGGAATTGAATCTCACCACCTTACCCTTCATGTTGGAGCCGGTACTTTTATTCCGGTCAAGGAGGAAAATGCAGTTCTGCATACTATGCATGCAGAATTGGTCACTGCAGATATGAGTCTGTTAACATCGCTCTTAAATAATAAGAAGAGGAGAATTGCTGTGGGAACTACAACAGTAAGGAGCCTGGAATCAATTTATTGGTTGGGCGTGAGATCAATTATTGAACCCCTGTTTAGTTTCGAAAATCTTATATTGGAGCAGTGGTCTGCTTACGAGATGAATCAGAATATTTCTCTTAAAGAATCGATAGAATCATTGATAAATGCAATGGATAATGCTGGAATTGATTCATTTAGTTTTCACACCCAAATAATGATTACACCGGGATATAGCTTCCGGATCATTGATGGTCTGATCACGAATTTCCATCAACCAAAAAGCACACTACTGCTTTTAATCGCTGCAATTGTTGGTGATGACTGGAAAGAGATCTATCATTATGCCATGGAAAATAATTTTAGATTTTTGAGTTATGGGGATAGTTCATTATTTATAATGTAAAAAGGTAAAACCCTAAACTCCAGAGGAGTGACATATCTATAAAACCCAAACTACTTCCACTACTCAAACTCCTTCGGAGTTAAGATTCCCAGAGTTCACCTATAATAGTTTTCGCAGTAATGCAGAAAACTCTTCTATATCCTCCTCTGTTGTGTCAAAAGAGCACATCCACCTTACTTCTGAAGTATCTTCATCCCAGACATAGAAGAAGAATGCTTCCTGCAATTTTGGAATTACCTCCTTTGGAATAATTGCAAATACTGCATTCGCTTCAACCGGACGGGTTATTTTTACTCCGGGAATATCCTTTACTGCAGTATATAAATTTTGTGCCATGGCGTTTGCATGTCTGGCATTATGTTTCCACAGATCATTTTCAAGAAAAGCATCAAACTGAGCAGAGATATACCTCATCTTGGATGCCAGTTGCATTCCCTGCTTCCTCCTGTATTTGAAGTCTGAGCAAAGATCTTTATTAAAGAATATCACTGCCTCACCATACATCATTCCGTTTTTTGTTCCTCCAAAAGACAGAACATCAACCCCTGCCCCACCGGTCATCTCATAAAACCCCTCATTTAATGCGACAGCAGCATTGCTGATTCGTGCTCCATCCATATGCAGATACATATCATGCTCATGTGCATAATCAGCTATGGTTTTTATCTCATGAATTGAATAGAGTGTTCCAAGTTCTGTGGACTGTGTAATTGAAATTACCTTAGGTTGTGAATGGTGTTCAAAGCCAAATCCATGCATATGCTGTTTAATCAGATCAACAGTAAGTTTCCCATCCGGTGTTGCTACAGAAAGAAATTTGCATCCTGTGAATTTCTCAGGTGCACCACACTCATCTATATTGATATGAGCGCTTTCCGGACAGATAACTGCATTGTATGATTGGGTGAGAGCGGATAGTCCAAGCACATTTGCAGCTGTTCCAATAAATACAAAATATACGCCGGTCTCCTTTCCAAATATAGCTTTCAATTTTTCACTTACGGCTTCGGTATACTTGTCGTCACCATAGGCAATCTCATGACCTGCATTTACCCTCGACATAGCCTCAAGGATGGCAGGGTGCACACCGGAATTATTATCACTGGCAAAACCTCTTTTAATTTCCATTTATATATCTGCTTTTTTATTTGTTAAACCGGAGTTATTCGACGATGTATGTGTCATCTCTGCAACAAGCTTTGTATTAACTTTGAAGCTTTCTGTCTCAGAACTTCTCATCATATATTGTCCACAAATCATTACCCAGACTCCATGCCTTCTCCACTACCTTGTCTCCCCACATCATTGTATAATTTGTAAGGTATTTATTTAATTCTTTCGTATTGTCAGACTCATATAGTTCTATTGCTTTCTTCTCAAAACCCGACTGATTTTGAAACAGTTCGTCCTGCCAGACATCCCATACATCGTTGACATCATAACGCATCTCTCCCCATCGCTGAGCAGTAAGGGTGCCAAGCCTGTTAAAGGCCCACCAGGCAGATTCTGTGGTATATCCAAAGGGTCTTCCCGGTGTTTTATATGAGTCAGGCAGATCAGCTACTGAGCAATATACAGGTATATAGATGGATGTAGCAACATTATCCTGAGCGAGCCATGCCACACCACCAATTTCATCCGGTAGCCAGCTTCTGCACTGTATAATTGTAGCATACATTGTATACCACCGGGCAATGGTACGCTCACCTCTCCATCCCCATCCCCCATTGATCTTCATTAATTTATTCATATCATAGGGAAGGTGAGGATTAGCCAGTGGAGAAATCACCATTCTTCCACTATCATCGGCTACTGTCATATTCTTTGTCATATCAAAATCTGTTCCCTCATAGTAGTCAGAAAACATATCAACCAGTTTTTTAAGTGATATCTTCTCATCCGGTTTAACAGAAAACGGGTAGTTCTCTGCATATGGATTAAGTTTCAATGATGGTGCAGCAAGATCAAAAACTCTCCATTCCCGACGCCTGGCAGCCAGAGAAGTTCTGCTTTCCGGTGCGTATGCATAGCAAAATTGAAAAGTCTCCTCTTCATTCCACCATCCATTTTCCTTTGCAACATCAAATATATTTTCGCTAAATAAAAAATGATCAGGATCATCAACATCTACCTCTTTAATAGTACTGGCATTTGCATTCACTGAGATATGATCATCAGGAACCCTCTGTGCTACCCATATTGCCCCTCTTTTTCCTTTTCCGGGACCGACGATCTCAAGATGCCAGACCTCCGTTTTATCTGCAATGGTCAGGCACTCCCCATAATCATTCCAACCATATTCTTTGAGCAATTCGCCTGATATTAAAATTGCCTCCCTGGCTGAAGAACTTCTTTGCAGCATTAGCTTGCATAACCTTTGACAATCAATTAATCCCTTGTCAGATTGCAATTCATTCCTGCCCCCAAATGTTGATTCGCCAATAGCCACCTGTTTTTCGTTCAATGAAGGATATGCAGTGTTCAAATACTGATAAGTATTCTTAACTTGTGGAATGCTGCCTATGGGAATATGCTTATAGGTAGGCATAGCAAATGAATCACTCGGAACCCTTTTATACATTGTTACAGTCTCTTTGGACTTGTGATTTTGTGATGGAACAATATCCATCCATGACCTGGTCCTGTGGCTATCATCTGTATGCGAAGTAATTACCGAACCGTCGGAACTTGCTGCAGATCCAACGGTAATTGATGTGCAGCCATCCGGATATCCCCCTTCCCAATCAGGTATTTGAGCAGAAATTGATGTTGTAATGAAGAGGGAAAATGCGATGATATTTATAGATAATTTCATATATTAATAATTTCAAATTGTAATGACTTAATAAGTATTGATAAATTTTAAATTTGTCGTGCAATCTTTTTCTTCTGTGTTTGGTCAAAAACATACATAAGAATTATCAAAGATAGCCGGGTATTAATTATACAAAGCAGTTTTATAAGGTTTAAACATTCAAAACTAACAAATATTAACGATGAATAGAACATGCTAAATTACTATTCATTCAAAAAATGTATTGACAGGCATATACTAAAGTCAAGTGAGCAAATCCTGTCCATTAAACTAAAAATTACCAACAGATGAAAAAGATTTTATTTTTTATTGGGATAATGTTCATTTCCTACTCTATTGTAGCACAGGCACCTCAGAAATTTAATTACCAGGCAGTTGCCAGAGATGATGGAGGAAATACACTTTCAGAGATTTCCTTAACGGTTCGAATTGGGATCATTAACAGCAGTATACTTCTTTGGCAGGAAGATCACGAAGTTGTTACTTCTAAATTAGGCCAATTCTCTATTGTTATTGGAGACGAGGGAAGCAGTATAAGGTCTGGAGGCATATTACCTCTGTTTAGTAGCATTCCCTGGGGTGCAGGACAAAACAGCATCGAGGTATCTATTGATGATGGTTCCGGCTTTATATCTTTGGGAGAAGCAGATCTAAATTCAGTACCCTATGCTATGTATGCTGAACATTCATCGAATTCTATTGTCGGCATAGACACATCAAGTAAGGAAGCCCTCTTTGAAGTAAAAAGAAGTGATGGTGTACCGGTATTTGCAGTGTATAATACTGGTGTTGTTGTCTATGTTGATGAAACAACCAAGGGCGTTAAAGGTGGATTTGCCGTAGGTGGGTATAATTCAGCATCGAAAGGTATATCGCAGGAATATCTGCATGTCACTCCGGATTCCATTAGGATGTACATTGCTGATCCTGTAAAAGGTGTGAAAGGTGTGAAAGGTGGATTTGCTGTGGGAGGGTACAATTCTACTACGAAAGGTAATTACCAACTAATGTCTATAACCTCTGATAATTACCTTATTGGGCAAGATGCCGGATTGAATATTACTACCGGGGTCGACAACTCATTTCTTGGAAATGAATCCGGATTTTCAAATGAAACCGGAAGTAATAATATTTTTCTGGGTAAGAGTTCCGGATATTTGAATACCGCAGGAGCAAATAATATTTTTGTTGGAAATTTAAGTGGTCGGTATAATACTGATGGTGAGTTTAACACATATATCGGATATCAGAGTGGTTATTATGGCGGCTATTCATCCACGGCTCCTTCTTTTAATACATATCTGGGATACCAGACTGGTTTTAACAACAGGTCTGGGCAGTATAATACTTATATCGGATTCAATGCAGGTTATTCAGGTTCAGGTGCTACAGGCTCCAATAATGTGATGATTGGAGACAATGCCGGAGCTGCAAATACAAGTGGAAGCAACAATATTTTTCTTGGAAACAGCTCTGGGGCCAACAATCAGGGAGGTATAAACAATGTTTTTATTGGCAGGTCAGCCGGGTTTACAAATTCAAGTGGTTTAGCGAATGTATTTATTGGAGATAATGCAGGATATGCAAACGTGAGTGGATCTTACAATACTATTATGGGTTATCAGGCGGGACATAACCTGACAGGAGGAACAAATAGCTGGGACGGAGCTTATAATACCATAATAGGATATCAGGCAGGACATGATATTCTCAAAGGTTTTAAAAACGTATTGATTGGCTATCAGGCTGGTTATAAGATTAGGGATAACAGGTATAATATTATTATTGGAGAAGGTGCCGGATACAATCTTACAGGAGTACTCGGAAATGTGCAAAGCGGGCAGTCAAATCTTTTAATGGGATTGTTTGCAGGTTCGGCTCTGACAACAGGTTCTTCAAATATTTTCATGGGACTGGATGTAGGATATAGCTGTGATCCGGATGCTCAGGATAATGTTTGGATAGGACTTGCAGCTGGACGTTCTTCAGCTAGTTCCGGAAGTGTGTTTATTGGTAAATATGCCGGATATAACGAGGATAGTGATAATAAACTAATTATACAGACCGGATATACTGGCGCCGATAACGAGACAAATGCGCTTGTCTATGGAGATTTTTCCACAAAGTATTTCAGGCATAATGGATATGTTGGTATTAATCATGACGGGAATTCTGGTTGGGCTCTTACAGTTGGAATGGATGATGGAGACAATTTTGGCCTCGTTGTATATGGGCCAACCCATTGCACTGACGGCTCATGGTATTCATCAGACCTGAGGTTAAAGAAAAACATTGTAACTTATACAGGAGCATTGCAAAAAATTCTAAGTATAAGAGGTGTAAGTTACAATTGGAGAAGCGACGAGTTTCCTGACAGACATTATGCTACTAAAACTCAGGTAGGGGTAATTGCCCAGGAAGTAGAAGATGTAATTCCCGAGGTTGTTGGTATAGGGCCTGAAGGTTACAAATCGGTTGACTACTCAAAATTTACTGCTGTACTCATAGAAGGAATGAAAGAGCAGCAGCAGCAGATTGAATTGCTGGAATCAAAGTTGAAGGCCTATGAGGACCTGGATGCAAAGGTTCATGCTTTAGAGGTGAAGTTAAGAGCCTTGGATAATATTAAAGCAGAGTAGTTCAAAAGGAATAACAGACAAAGGGTGCATTGAGTCAGGTGCTATAAACTTTGTAGTTCACAGCTCGTACCACTATTATTGGATGAACACTCTGATTATTGCAGTGAGGGTAAACCATAGTAACCCAAGCCTGTTTTAATTATTCGCATTCAGAGAATTAACGTTTGTAAACAATCTAAATCACTTCATCATATTTTAGAACTTTATCTGCAATCTTTCGTATACTATTATTGTCTTATATAGTATTAAACTGACCCTCTGTTGATGTATTAAATATTAATACTATTGACAGAGTAGGATAAATATTGTATTATTGAGCAACAAACAGAAACTAAACAGAATTTAAATCATCCATATGAAAAAAATTGTACTGCTTCTTTTGATCGCAGTTCTGACAGCTGGAGTATTTGCGCAGGCTCCACAAAAATTTAATTATCAGGCTGTTGCCAGAGATGCTTCTGGCGATGTATTAGAAAATACTGAATTAACTATCCGAATAGGCATATTACAAGATGCCAGTATGGTATGGCAGGAAGATCATAGTGTTCTCACAAATGCTATGGGTCTTTTTTCTTTGGAAATTGGTGGACCAAATACGGATAATGCATCTGGAAGTGCAGGTGCTTTTGAAGATATTGATTGGGGAACCGGTCTATATGAAATTAGCGTTCAGGTAGATGATGGAGGAGGATTTGAGAATATGGGGACAAATGAGTTGCTCTCAGTTCCTTATGCTATCTATGCTGCAAATGGACCAACAGGACCACAGGGTCCTGAAGGCCCTCAGGGGATTCAAGGAGATCCGGGATCACAAGGAGATCCTGGGATACAAGGATCTGAAGGTATTCAGGGTACCCAGGGCACAACTGGAGATACAGGTGCTGCCGGAGCAACGGGACCAACAGGTCCCCAGGGTATTCAGGGACCACAGGGAGATGCCGGAACCGGATTGATTAATCAGGGTGATTGGTTAAGTGGTACAACATATAATCCTGGTGATTATGTATTTGACAGGTCCTTTGCAGACGCAGGAGTTAACTCTATGTGGATACTTGATGGTGATATATATGTTTCCAATTCTGCACCTTATCTCGATCTTACACATTGGGTTGAATTTCAAGCACCTGCCGGTCCTGAAGGACCACAGGGTATTCAGGGTGATCTGGGGCCAACTGGTCCTGCAGGTCCACAAGGGGTAATTGGACCACAAGGTGTAAAAGGCGATTTGGGTGATACCGGTGCTACAGGAGCAACCGGCGCTCAGGGTCCACAAGGGGTACAGGGTATTCCGGGACCGGAAGCTTCAGATGACCAGATGCTTACATTGACAGGCACTGATCTCTCGATCAGTGGTGGCAATATTGTAGACCTCTCTCCTATCCAGGATGGAGTTACTGATGCAGATGCCGATCCCAATAACGAAATACAGGATTTAGCTATTGCAAATCATGTATTGTCAATATCAGGAGGAAACTCTATTAATTTGCCTGATCTGGTAGATGATGCGGATGCAGATCCTTTTAATGAATTTCAAAGTTTAAGTATAGTGGATCATACACTTGAAATTTCAGATGGGAACTGGGTGATTCTTCCTGATGATGTAGTTGATGGAGATGCCGATGCAAGTAATGAATTACAGTCTCTTAGTATTGCAGGATCGACTATTACTTTGTCTGGTGGAGGCGGAATTGTAACAGTTCCGGATGATTCTGATGCTGATCCTAATAACGAAATTCAGGATTTACAATTTTCCAATGGTCGGATTACACTTTCTAGTGATCCGGGCAGTACAATTATAGATATCAACAATCAGATTGATTCAGTAAGTGGATGGCATCTTGAAGTGGATACTGTTACAACTCTACAACCTGTTGCTATTACAACTAAAGATGCTCAAGTTGATGAACCTCTTTTTGAGGTAAGAAATGACTTAGGAAATCCGGTTTTTGCTGTCTATAATGATGGAGTAATTGTATATGTTGATGAGAGTAAGAAAGGTGTTAAAGGAGGATTTGCTGTAGGTGGGTACAACTCAGCAACCAAGGGAGTTACGCAAGAATTTCTGAGGGTGACACCCGATAGTGTGCTCATATGGGTTTCTGATGATGCTGCAAAAGGTGTGAAAGGTGGATTTGCTGTGGGAGGGTACAATTCTGCTACGAAAGGTAGTTACCAACTGATGTCTATAACCTCAGATAATTACCTTACTGGACAGGATGCCGGATTGAATATTACCACCGGTATCGACAACTCATTTCTTGGAAATGAATCCGGATTTTCGAATGAAACCGGAAGTAATAATATTTTTCTGGGTAAGAGTTCCGGACATGAAAATTTAGGTGCAAATGAGAATATTTTCATTGGTAATGAAAGTGGTTTCAGTACAATCGGCGGGTATGGGAACGTCTATCTTGGAAATCAATCTGGATATGATAACAGATCCGGATACTATAATTCTTTTGTCGGATACCAAAGTGGTTTTTCAAATACTTCGCACTATAATTCATTCTTTGGTTATCAAGCGGGGTATAATAACACAGTAGGAACTTACAACTCATTCTTTGGATATCAATCAGGATATAATAACACTACAGGTAAAAATAATATTTTTCTGGGTTATAAATCTGGTTATGGTTATCCTGTTAGCGGGACGGGTCTGACTGGTGCTAATAACATTTTCATCGGAGATTTTTCCGGATATTTGAATACCGCAGGGGCAAATAATATTTTTGTTGGAAATTTAAGTGGTCGGTATAATACTGATGGTGAGTTTAACACATATTTAGGATATCAGAGTGGTTATTATGGCGGCTATTTGTCCACGGCTCCTTCTTTTAATACATTTCTGGGATACCAGACTGGTTTTAACAACAGATCGGGGCAGTATAATACTTATATCGGATTCAATGCAGGTTATTCAGGTTCAGGTGCTACAGGGTCCAATAATGTGATGATTGGCGATAATGCCGGAGCTGCAAATACAAGTGGAAGTAATAATATTTTTCTTGGAAATGGTTCTGGATCCAGTAATCAAGGTGGAACAAACAATGTTTTTATTGGCAGGTCAGCCGGGCTTACAAATACAAGTGGTTTAGCGAATGTATTTATTGGAGATAATGCAGGATATGCTAACGTGAGTGGATCTTACAATACTATTATGGGTTATCAGGCAGGATATAGTCTGACAGGAGGAACCGGTACCTGGGAAGGAGATTTTAATACCATAATGGGATACCAGGCCGGACATGACATACTCAAAGGTCATAAAAACGTATTGATTGGCTATCAGGCTGGTTATAAGATCAGGGATAACAGGTATAATATTATTATTGGAGAAGGTGCCGGATACAATCTTACAGGAGAACTCGGAAATGTGTTTAGCGGGCAGTCAAATCTTATGATGGGTTTGAGTGCAGGAAGGGCTCTGACAACAGGTTCCTCAAATATTTTCATGGGACTGGATGTAGGATATTACTGTGATCCGGATGCTCAGGATAATGTTTGGATAGGAATTGCAGCTGGACGTTCTTCAGCTAGTTCCGGAAGTGTGTTTATTGGTAAATATGCTGGATATAACGAGGATAGTGATAATAAATTAGTTATACAGACCGGCTATACTGGCACCGATAACGAGACAAACGCGCTTGTCTATGGAGATTTCTCCACAAAGTATTTCAGGCATAATGGATCTGTTGGTATAAATCATGACGGGAATGGGCATGGCCTATGGGCCTTGACTATTGGCATGGATACTGATGACGTTTATTCTCTAGTGGCATATGGACCAACTTATTGTAGTTCTGGTGCATGGAGTGGATCAGACCTGAGGTTAAAGAAAAATGTTATAACTTATACAGGAGCATTGCAAAAAATCCTCAGTATAAGAGGTGTAAATTTCAATTGGAGAAGCGACGAGTTTCCGGACAGACATTATGATACTAAAAGTCAGGTAGGGGTAATTGCCCAGGAAGTAGAAGAGATAATTCCGGAGATTGTTAATATAGGACCTGAAGGTTACAAATCGGTTGACTACTCAAAAATATCTGCTGTATTGATCGAAGCTATCAAAGAACAGCAAAAGCAAATTGAGGCGCTTGAGCAACGAATTGCTGAATTAGAAAAGTAAACAATTCACTCTATAGAAAAAAGAGGGCATTCTAACTGAATTGCCCTCTTTATGTTTTAATGACATATTGGGACATACCAGAGGTACCTGTGACTTGTCAGGAGTTGGAGTATGGAAAAGGAGTCTGTTAGGCTGCTATAGAAAGAAATGCAACAGTAATTGTACCGCATATAAGTCAATTTCCCGGCCATATTTCATGCGACCCCAGATCAAAGTCCGAAATAACGCTGCCTGTGAAGGACGAAAATGGAGTAATCAAAGCAGTAATGGATATCGATGCAAAAGAGCATGATCAGTTTGATGAGCTTGATTCTATCTATTTAAGCAATATAATATAATTAAAATATAAATAGGAGTAATGCATAGATATTCCTATATATCGACTTAATACTAATAATACGTATATATATATTATTATAAATTAATAACATTATTATATATAGAAATGCATATAATACGATATTATATAATTTAATTAATGATTATCATTATATATATATATGCGTATAATAAGATATTAATAATATTTTACAATATATATCATTATACATATTTAATATAATGTATATACTTTATTATATAAATATTTAATCATAAAAATTATTTATAACTAAATTACCCATAATATTATATAGATGCTGAATTACATATAATGATATATATGCATATATTATAATCTTTTTAGACTATAGAATACATTATGCACAAAAATAATTATAGAAGATTTTACAATAGGATATTCTCAATTTTTCATCAAACTTATGATCTTTTCTCGGATCTTTTCGATTGAATATGGTTTCGTGATGAGCTCATCAAAACCAACATCAGCATAGTCTTCAAAAAAGATATCTGGATTGTGTGCAGTAATTGCAATGATGGGAATAATATTCAGCGGATACGACATCTCCTTTCGGATATACTCGGTAGTTTCAATACCATTCATCACTGGCATTTCAATATCCATGAATATTATATGAATTTCCTCTTTGCGCAATACCTCAATTGCTTCCTCTCCATTTTCAACAACAACCACTTCATTACCTGTTGACTTAATAAGTTCTGCGAGCAAAAGACGATTTATGAAAATATCATCCACTACTAAAATACGAATAGAATCCATTGGCTATAGATAATACATTAAAATTAATAAAAAATAAAACCGCATATGGATGCTCAAAAAAAACATATTAACATCGCTCGTTAATAAAACTTCTTAAAGCATAAATAATAATGTGTAAATTTAGAATCCATTTAATACATCATGAGGAAGTTTGATTCAACTGAAGTTCGTGTTATTTTTTTATCCTCCGGTTTTTTACTTGGAGTATTGCTCACATTGCTGGTAAATATAATTTTACTCACTGCAAAAGGTCTTTCTTTTACCTTTGCTACCTTATATGAAATTCATCACAATCATCCCGCTATCTATTTAATATATGCATTGATCCCTTTTTTTATGTTCATAGGGCATCTGTTTGGTTTATACAGCATACAGTATATCAAAAGTTTTCGTGATTTAGAAGAATCGGAATCTCAGAAAAACAGAACTATTAAAGCTATCATACATAATCTTACCCTGGGAAACTTAAATGCTGAAATTGACGACATTTCAGCTGATAATGAAATAGAGGAGAGTTTAACAAAACTTAGAAAAACGCTTTTAGATAATAGGGTAGCAGAACAGGAAAGAAGACATGAAGACCAACAAAGAAATTGGATGTCGGAAGGGATTGCTGAATTCGGAGATATTCTTAGAAGTCACTCTGCTAATTTTGAAGACCTGGGATATTCAGTTATTTCAAAGCTGGTAAGATATTTAGATATTAACCAGGGAGGTATCTTCTTGACAGTAGTTGAGGAAAAGAAAAAGTATTTGAGTTTAATTGCTTCTCATGCCTATTCAAGAAAAAAATTCCCTGATAAGAAAATTCTTTGGGGTGACGGTCTCATTGGTGCCGCAGCTCTTGAAAAGAAAAGATATTATACAAACAAAATTCCTGATAGTTATCTTACAATCACTTCAGGATTAGGACGTGCGAATCCATCCTATTTGTTAATTGTTCCACTGGTTCAAAATGATGAAGTATTTGGTGTTTTTGAGTTGGCATCTTTTTCTCCACTCGAAGAGATTCAAATTCAATTTGTGGAACGAATTGCTGAAAATACAGCAACAACTTTGAATATCCTTAAGAGTAACCTAAGGACTTCTACATTGCTTGAAGAGACTCAGGCACAGACGGTTAAACTTGCTCAGCAGGAGGAAAAAGTCAGGAAAAATATTGATACGTTAAAATCTACTCAATCTGAAGCAGCACAGCAGTCAGAAAAGTTTATAAGCTTTACAAATTCTGTAAATCACACTTTGATACGTGCAGAATATGATACAAATGGAATGCTTCTTTATGCAAATACAAAATTCTTAAAGAAATTAGGTTATTCAGGTAACAGGGAGGTAGAAGGTAAACATATTTCAATGTTTCTTGATGAGAAGGATGGTGAATGGTTCAATAGTATATGGGCAGGTCTGGCAGATGGTGGCGCACACTTCGAAGGTTATATGAAGCACATTACAAAAATGGGACAGGACTTATGGACAATGGCTACCTATACATGTGTTCGTAAAGATGATGGTGAAGTGGAAAAAGTTCTTTTTCTGGCTATGGATACCACAGAACAGAAAAAACAGAGTCTCGATTTTGAAGGGCAGATGGAGGCAATTAACCGTCTGAGTCCAAAAGCAGAATTCAAGCCTGATGGCAGGGTATTGTCGAGTAACGATCTTTTTAACAAAACACTGAAATTTTCTAAAAAGGAATTGGTACTGAAAAATATATTTGATTTCATAAGTACGCGTGATCAGGAGAGGTTCAGTGAAATCTGGGAACAGGTAATTACTAAAAATGCTTTTCAGGGACAGCTTAGAATGTTATCGAAATTTGAAGAGGACGTATGGTTTCGAGCAACTTTTACATCAGTGGATAACATGTATGGTGAATTAGAAAAAGTTGTATTTATTGCTTATGAAATTACCAAGGAAAGGGAGATGGAGATCTCAGCCCGAGACCAACATGAGCAACTTAAACGAAAAGAAGAAGAGATGCGTCTTTTAAGCCTTGATCTTAAGAAGCAGATCGAGGAGATGAACCAGAATTGGGATGTGGAAAAGATAAAAATAAGTGAAGAGAAGAAGATGTATGCTGACGTACTATTCGAGCTTCCCTACCCTATTGTAACAATTAATAATCTTGGATTTATACTGCAAATAAATCGTGCTACTGAAAAATACTGGGGTATGAAAAGGAAAACTGTTATAAACAACAGAGCAACTGTTCTTTTCTCTGAGAAACAGGAATCTCATGCAATAAATGCTTTCATCGATCCTGCATTACCTGTTAAAGAAATAGCGAAGAAGAAAATTATGATGAATTTTCAGGATAACAGTAAGGAAGAAGTTATTTCAATTATCAAAACAGAGATAAAAAACGAGATGTTCTATACACTGGTGATTCATATTATGTAATACATATCTCGTGTACAACAGGCTTATTCTCTTTTAATTATATGTCATTTTGACTTCCTGGTGTAAAGGATGGATACTGGATGAATCGTACTTATTCTATTTCCGACAACCACTCTATAATTTCATCGCAATAAGGCTTCTTAATTGTAGGAATATGTCCAATGAGCTCTCCCTCTTCAGAGATCATATATTTCTGAAAGTTCCATGCTACTTTGCTGCTTTCAACACCATTAAATGATTTATTGGTGAGCCATGTATATAGCTCATGCTCGTCTTCTCCTTTAACAGATATTTTGCTCATCATAGGAAAACTTACCCCATAATTCTCTTGACAGAAAGTTGCTATTTCCTCGTTTGTACCCGGCTCCTGCTTTTTAAAGTTATTTGCCGGAAATCCTAAAATGACAAAATCCTCTCCCCCATATTCTTGATAGAGTTTTTCAAGATCAGCATATTGAGGCGTGAACCCGCACTTTGAAGCTGTATTAACTATTAATACTTTCTTCCCTTTCAATGATGAAAGTGGAAAATCATTTCCCTGAATATCTTTTACAGTAAATTCATAAATATTCTTTTGTGCAACTACATTTGTCATGATAAACAGTACTGAAACAAATAATAAAATATATTTTCTCATCTTTTTAATTGTTGGTTTGTATCTTTAAAAGAATAAACAAATATGTTTCGCAAAAGTTCAAGTTTGCTATATGTCTGATATTGTTAATTATAGAATTGAGGTGCATGGAAGAGTCCAGGGAGTTGGCTATAGATACAGCGCATTAAATATGGCTAAGCACCTTGGTGTTTTTGGTTATGTGAAAAACATGGGATCAGGAACAGTATTACTTGAAATTGAGGGTAAGCACCACGCAGTAGATGAGATGATCTCCTGGTGCAGAACAGGACCGGGTACAGGAAATGTCGATGAGCTTCAGATTTATGAAGGCAAATGCAAAGATTTCACTGATTTCAAAGTAAAGTATTAGTGCTTACTTATCAATGCCTTAAAACTTGTAACAAGCAACCAAAGGGTAAGTCCCATAATCATAACTGACAACACTACCAGCAAATATTCTTTTTGCTCAAAAAATGTAATTCCATTCTCAATCATGGCCCACACTGTAATAACAAGAACAAGGATCATTGGGATGAGTGTATAGAGAAAAGGTTTTTTCTTTGCAAACAAATATACAGTCACAACACCTAATGCCAGGGCAGCCATCAGCTGATTCAGCGAGCCGAAGAGTGGCCATAGTACCATAGCTCCTTGTCCACCAGGTTTTAAGAACGTCATAGTTGCAGCAGCTATAACAACTACTGCAGTAGCTGCATACCTGTTGTTCATAGGCCTCATTATCTGACCATTCTTTCTAACAAATAATTCCTGAAGAGACAAGCGCTGAATTCGTGCAGCTGAGTCCAGTGTAGTATTTGCAAAGGAGACAATAAATACGGAGATCATTGCTTCTCCAATTTTATGCGGTATACCAATGGAAGAAAAAAGATTTGCTCCCCCTGTGATGAATGCACTTAATTTTGCACCTAATCCGCTGGCACTGCTCCAGCTTGAATAATGATGTTTAAATGCTTCAGCACCTTTGAAAGTTTCACCATCAATTTCAATTCCCAGTCCCAATCCACCGGCAATAGCCATAAGTACGAGTACCGCCAAAAAGCTCTCAGTAATCATACTCCCATATCCAATTGCCCTGCTATGACTCTCTTTGTCAAGTTGCTTCACAGTAGTACCAGAACTCGCCAAAGAATGAAACCCGGAAATAGCACCGCAGGCAATAATAATAAACATGACAGGTGCCATTGATGGTACATCTGATCCGGGCTTGAATGCTTCGTGGTTTATTGCAGGTGCAGTGATTTCAGGGTGAGAAATCCCCAATCCAATTAGTAAGAGAGCCATTGCAACAATCAGCTGATGGGAATTTATATAATCTCTGGGCTGAAGCAAGACATTAACAGGTGTTGTAGAAGCAAAAAAGACATAAACAAACAACAAGATACTCCAGGTGACTACTACAGTTTGCTGATCTCCAGGAAGAATGATGGGAAATTTCACACCGAGCAATATTGCCCCATACATTATAATCAATGCTATTATTGAATAAATCAACTCATTCTTCCCTCTTCTGATTTCCCAACCTAACCACAGTGCGATAGGAATCTGAAACCATACCGGAAGAACAGCTTCCGGATAAATATAGAAAAGAGTCGCGACGATCATTGCAAAGACCGCCAGTACAATAAATAACAATAGCTGCATAATAAACTGCAAGGCATATTTGCTGGACGGGCTGATGATTTTTCCGGTGAGCTCTCCTATAGTCATACCCTTATTCCTGGCAGATACAACCATAGTAGAAAAATCATGAACAGCACCCATAAAAATACTTCCCAGGAACACCCATATAAAGGCAGGCAACCATCCCCAGATAATCCCAATTGCAGGTCCGACTATAGGGCCTAATCCGGCAATAGTTGTGAAATGATGTCCGAAGAGTATGTTGGGTTTCGTGGGAATAAAATCCACACCATCTTCGAATTCATGTGCAGGCATCTTGTTTTCATCTGAGATGCCCAATATCTTTTTACCAATAAATTTACCGTATGTTCTGTAGGCAATGATATATCCCACAAGTGCCAGGAGGGCAATTACTGCTGAATTCATTCTGAATATAGTTTTATTCCAAAGCTATCAAGTATCTCCTTAAACTGAATCATACTGTTATTATCTATTTCCTCACTCCATCTGTTTACCAGATAATCTGTATTTCCTTCAATAATCTGCTCCCCGGTTTCGCCGGTACTGTGTACAATCCCACTGGAAGGAACATCAAGGATATTCAGCATCCTTTTATTGTATTTAACCTTAACTTTATCACAAATATCCATGATAGTTTTCTCAGGATTCACAACAAGATCTTCATAAAAAACAGGAAAGACATTTGAGGGTAAATTTTCATTCTGATAGCAGCGAATAAAAACATAATTTTCCAAACACCAGCTAACAATAAACTTTTCCAGATCAGTTCCTGCCTTATTGACCTGTTCAATTTTCAATTTCGCCTCTTTGGGAAGCATCTTTCTGATTTTTTCAGATTCAGCATATAAATCTATATAGCTTGTCCAATCCTTTCTTATTCGCGACAGTGCATGTGATACAGGATGTCTTAGCAGATACAGTCCATAATCACTTTTAAAATAATGCATAAGATCATCAAAGTAATAAGTGACTTTATGCGTTTTAAAAATAGTTCTTGTGGTATTAAAGCGATGATTTGGAGAGAAGAAATCACTCCAATAATAACTGTTCCAATGCTTTCCTTCAGCTAAATCCCCATAATATTTAATAATCTTCTGAAGATTATCTTCAGTTATATCTACATATCGCTCAGCCAAAAACTCATCGTCAAAGTATTTTCTCAATACCTGCCTGTTGTCTTTATTCAGCGAAAAAGACTCACTTGCCGTTTTGGAATGAGGATCAGTATTCAAAATCTCAGTTAAGAGGGTTGATCCGCCCCTGGGAAGTGTGAAAATATAAATATCCGGCTCAGATTTTTTATGTCTGTGCAGGATTATTAAAAGGGATTTCAAGGTATTTTTTATTCTCATCGATCAGACTAAGTAGTATATCGCTTATGTTTTTTACTTTTTTATTAAAAGTACCAATATATATGTGGGTGACAAAATCATTTGCCGTCAATGACATGCTTAATTAGTTTTATATTCAGGATAGAAATAACCGAGATTTTTTCGTCAAGGATATAGTCTTTCTCGCCAGGATAAATTACCCACAAATGATCTAACTCAAGGTCAGAGATACAGGAATGTATTGATTTTGTTTTTTTAGGAGCATCTTGATATTTGATCTCTATACCCCAATTTTTTCCGTTTTTCATAAAAAAAAGATCAATTTCAGCTCCGGAATGTGTGGCATAAAAAAATATCTCCTCATTCCCAAGTTCCAGAATACGAATGCAATTAAACAGGGCAAAGGTTTCCCAGGAAGCTCCAAGTTTATTGTGATTAATTAGCTGATTAGTAGTATATAGCGACAGTAATGAATGGAAAATTCCTGTGTCATTGAAGTATAGCTTTGGACTTTTGACCAATCGTTTGCCTATGTTTTTGAAATAAGGTCTCAACAGTCTGATCATAAATGTTCCTTCCAGTAGCTCAATGTAGTTTCTTGCCGTTGTGTCGGATATCCCAAATGATCTTGATAATTCAGAAAAATTAATAATTTGTCCGTTGTAATTACTGAGCATGATCCAGAATCGGCGAAGAGTATGAGCGGGAATGTTTATACCCAATTGAGGAATGTCACGTTCTAAAAATGTAGTTATAAAATTTTCTCGCCAAAGTTTACTGTCCTCATCATTTTCAGAAAGATATGATCTTGGAAAGCCTCCTCTAAGCCAAAGTTTATTGGTACTTTCGCTACCAGTTTCTTCAATATTAAATCCGTACAAATAGTGATATGCAATTCTACCCGCTAAAGTCTCGCTACTTTGCCTGATTAATTCTCTTGAAGCACTTCCAAGTATCACATATTTTTGGTTTGGATTGCTATCAACTAAGTATCTCAAGGTT